>NZ_JACGXB010000011.1:0-200827 GCF_014138065.1 Ochrobactrum sp. P6BSIII
CACTGGCATAAATTCCGAAGCGATAAGCATTGCAACGCAGAGCGCCATCGAAAGCACTGCGCCCCAGGCAGCGGGTCGACTGCCGACATTTTCCTCAATGGAAACCATCGTCCATATACTCCTGATCATCCATATTCGATGCAGATATAGCGAGTGGGACATAAAACGATTAGTCGTCATAATTTGATTGGATCAATCGATGCTATCGATTAATCTATCGGTTATGGACAAAGCGAGGGCCCATGGAAAAGACCGATTTCAATCAATTGACCTGGTTCAGGGTCGTAGCCGAGGAGCGCAGTTTCACCAAAGCAGCGGCGAAGATTGGTGTTGCGCAATCGACCCTCAGTTACGCGATCAAGCAGTTGGAAGCTGGTATGGGCATCCGGCTCCTGACGCGCACGACGCGGAACGTCACAACAACGCCCGCAGGCAAGCGGCTGCTCGATACAATCACCCCTCGTATGGCCGAAATCGAGGAGGAGATCGCAGCGCTGATGACCTTTCGCGACAAACCTTCGGGTTCGATCCGGCTGACGCTCTCTGATCACGCACTGGAAAGCGCGGTCTGGCCGAAACTGAAGCCCGTCCTGCGCGATTATCCCGACATCACTGTAGAACTGATCCTCGACAGCACCTTCCGCAATATAGTTGAGGAAGGTTTTGATGCAGGCGTCCGGCTGGGTGAAAGCGTCGAGAAGGATATGATTGCGGTCAGGATCGGGCCGGACTGGCGGTTGGTAGCCGTGGCCGCGCCTGAATATCTTACCCAGTATGGGATGCCGGAACACCCGCAGGATCTTGTCCGGCACCGCTGCATCAACATGCGCCATGAAAGTGCTGGGGGGCTTTATGCATGGGAGTTCGAGAAAGATGGTCAGGAACTGCGGGTGCGTGTCAGGGGGCAACTCGCCTTTAACAATTCATACGCCATGATTGACGCGGCGGTGAGCGGTTACGGCATCGCCTATGTGCCTGACAACATTGTCGAGCAGCACGTCGCTTCCGGCGAACTGATCCAGGTTCTGGACGATTGGTCGCCCTTATTCGATGGCTACTTTCTCTACTATCCCAGCCGCCGCCAGAACCTGCCTGCATTCAAAGTCATCATCGACGCTCTGCGATACCGTGGGTAGAGAAATACAACGTCATGCTCTGGCTCAGAGAAATCGTTTACCGGGTCTCAAAAATGCTCTGGCCGGTGGAGAAGCAGCTTTCTACAGACCGAATACTGACAGTCCAGGCAGCACTGTGAGTTTCCTGGACCGCAGGCCTTGGTTGTAACTCGTAGACTTGGGAACCATCAAGGTCGCAAACCTGTCGGTTCGAAAAGCGCTTTATTGCAGTCGTTCGCGTCTTCTACCGTATTAGCCGCAATGCCGACGCAACTATAGACTGAAATAGATCTCTTCGTGCGAGATTGGAATTTCCCCTACGGTACCCTGCCTCCCTGGACTCGCTGACAGTCATCAACTGCAGGAAGGGACTCAGATATCGATAGGAGACTGCGATCCGGCGGAGATTAAACGAAGATACGCATAAATCGATCATTAACATTCGCTTAAAGTCCAGCGTCTGGTGTGGTCCCATATGGTTGTTAAAGCGCCAACCAAAGAGCAAAAGCTCAAAAGGGGATCACAATTATGCGCAACCTCATCGCGAGTACGATGTTGGCTCTCGGGTGCCTGACATCGACATTGAGCGCGGCGGAGAACAAGCCACTTAATGTCGGAATGACAACTTGGGTCGGCTACGGACTTCTCCATCTGGCGCAGCAGAAAGGTTTCTTCAAGGAGCAAGGCGTCGACGTCTTATTAACGACTGTACAGGACAAGCCATCGACCGCGGCCGCTATTGCCACAGGTCGGCTCGATGGATGGGCAACGACTGTCGATACCTTTATCTTCTACAACGCCAAGAAACTAGATATCAAACAGGTCCTTGCGGTCGACTTTTCGAAGGGCGGTGAGGGGATCATCGCCTCTTCCGATGTCAAAACTGTCTCGGAGCTCAAAGGGCGCACCCTCGGCGCTGAGGAGGGGTCCAGCACCTACTTTTTCATGCTGAACGTACTCGCAGATAGCGGTGTCAACGTAAAAGACGTCAAAATACAGTCCATGCGTGCTGGCGATGCCGGTGCCGCGTTTGCAGCCGGTCGTCTCGATGCCGCAGCAACGTGGGATCCCTGGCTTTCGAAGGCCAAGGAACGCGGCGGTCATGTTCTGTCGAGTACAGCGGACAAGCCAGGTCTTATCGTTGACACGGTTGCCTTCCGCTCGGACGTCATCAAAAAACGCCCGAACGACGTGAAAAGTTTCATAAAGGCGTACTTCGAAGCCTATGATTACTGGAAGGCCTCGCCCGAAGAATCGAACGCCATCATGGCGAAGTCACTGGGCATCAAAGATGATGAATTTAACGCATCTCTGGCCGGACTTGACTTCGTCTCCCGCGAACAGAACTTGCAGTACATCGGGGGTGGTAGTGCTGACGGCCAGATCAAATCAGTGACCGAGCGTGGAATCGAGTTCTATACCCAAACTGGGTTGCTCAAGGAGAAGTTCGATGCCGCTACAGTCGTGGATGCTGCACCGCTAGGTGCAGCGCTCGCCAAGTAATGGAACGGTGATCATGCAAAAATCACAACATATGATCTCCAACGTCGGGCCCCTCGGGTCCCATCCTACCGTGAACAACCGAAGGTCGCGATACTTCGCTATTCGCAAACCGTTGCCTGGAAAAAGCACTACGGCACTGTCTATAGGCTTTTTCCTCGTTCTCCTTGCTGGCTGGGCTCTGATCACCGATACCGGTTTGGTGAGCGATTTCTTCCTGCCTCGCCCCTCGCAGGTCGTTGATGCAGCCTGGGTAATGTATGTTGACAACGGTTTCCTATGGGACATTGCAGTCAGCATTTACCGAGTCCTGATCGGGTTTGGTCTTGCAGCTCTCATTGCGGTTCCGCTCGGTCTGCTCATGGGGTCGGTGCAGTTCTTTCGATCGCTTCTTGAACCCTGCCTTGCTTTCACCCGCTATATGCCGGCGACCGCTTTCATTCCGCTTCTCGTTCTCTGGCTTGGTATCGATGACACGCAGAAATTCTCGGTCATCTTTGTCGGCACCTTCTTCACCCTCGCATTGATGGTGATGGTAAGCACTTTGACCGTTCCCGTAGCATTGATCGAAGCTGCAATCATGCTCGGAGCAAGACCCGTACAGTTGATATTCAAGGTCATTTTACCTGCTGCAAAACCAGCGATATTCAACGATCTTCGGATCGTACTCGGATGGGCTTGGACCTACATCGTCATCGCCGAAATCGTAGCAGCGTCGAGTGGCGTGGGCTACGTCATCCTCAACGCCTCGCGTTTCATGGATACGGCAACCATCTTTGTAGGGATCATCTCTATCGGAATGATCGGTCTGATCAGCGATCTCTTATTCAATTTCGCCGGTCGCCACTTCTTCCCCTATCTTCAGCGTGCTCGATCCTAAGGAAGGCTATCATGTCGGACATCATCAATATCCGTCAGGTGACGAAGACCTTCGGTGAAGGTTCAGCAATGGTTACCGCACTCGAGAACGTATCCCTGTCGATCAAGGAGGGTGAGTTCATTGTGTTTCTCGGCCCGTCAGGTTGCGGCAAGTCCACGCTGTTGCGTATGCTCGCCGGCTTGAGCAGCGCGTCGGCCGGCTCTCTTACAATCGGCGGACGCCCAGTGGACGGGCGTGATCCCTCCGTCGGGATGGTCTTCCAGTCGTACACATCATTCGCGTGGCTCACCGTTGAAGAGAATATTGACTTTGGCCTCGATCTCGCGAACGCCGATCGAACAACCAGACGAACCAAAGTCAATACGATGCTGGAGCGGGTTGCACTTATGAAGTTCGCAAAATCCTATCCTTCGCAACTATCCGGCGGTATGCAGCAACGCGTCGCTATCGCTAGAGCACTGGCGGTGGACCCTCGTATCCTTCTGATGGACGAGCCATTCGGAGCGTTGGATGCACTGACTCGCGTGGAAATGCAGACGCTTTTACTCGATCTTTGCGCTCAAGATCGCAAGAGCGTGGTTTTCGTGACGCACGATATCGATGAAGCGATGCTGCTCGCTGATCGGATCGTGGTTTTCTCGCCGCATCCGGGGCGGATTGCCGAAATCATCGATGTGGATATTCCACACCCGCGAACAATCGAGCAAACGGAACGTGAAGACTTCACGCATCTGCGACACAGATTGCGACGGCTGCTTTTCTCTATGGCACGTAAAGCCGCCTGAGTGGCTCCGCTTCAGATCCGGGCAAGCGCGCATGCCATCGTTCGCGCCAGCGCTTTCGAAGCAAGGCTGGGCTCCTTGTCGGCGTATTTTATGCTGAGGGTCGTCATCGGCAAGGAGGGAAGGATCGTCTGATCGTCGATGATCCTCACGCCCTTGTCCGCGTCTCCCACGGTAACAACGGAGATAGCCAGCCCCGCTCGAACGACAGAAAGTACACCCTCCAGGCTGGTGCAGGAGAATTTGCACTTCCATGGCAGTCCCTGCTCATCCAGGGCCGCCACTGCTGCCTTCCGGTAGGCGCAGCCACCGTCCACCGCTGCGAGTTGGAGGACACCGTCTGACGGTGGTATCCAATTATGTCCAGCGATCCAGACAATTCTTTCAGACCGCAGAACATCTCCACTGCTTGCGCCGACTTCGCGCACGAGAGCGAGGTCTAGATTGCGATCACGCAAATCGCGGACATGATTGGCCGCGAGGCCGGCTTTCATTTCAACAGCGACGCCCGGTTTGTCTGTCATGAATCCGCGCAAAGCCTCGGTGATCGGGTCAAAAAGATAATAGTCGTCCGGGACACCTATAACGACCGTACCGCTGATCAGTTGTGGTTTGAAATTTTGCTCCAGTTCGTCGACAGATCGAAGAACCCGGGTCGCGTAAGAAATCAAATCTCGGCCGTCGGCGGTAATCCGACAGTTTCGTGTTGTCCGCTCAAACAGTTGCTTGCCGAGATGCTCTTCCAAGCGAGCAATTTGATGACTGACTGTCGACTGCGTGACGTTCAGACGTGCAGCCGCTGCTGAAAAGCTGTGGGTATCCGAAACTGTGAGAAAACAGCGAAGGAGTGAAGTGTCCATTACGGCCCGCATTTATTTAGTTCATCGATTATTCGATGAATTATTAGCGCTTCTTCTCGTTGAATGAAACCGCCATTCTGCGCTCATAAAAGAGGGTGCATTCATGGATACAATGATCCTAAAGTCGACCAAAGCTGGTCATTCATCTTTTGATCCTATCGAGTTTCTGCAAAAGGTTGTTTCGATTGATAGCTGCGATCCGCCTGGTGAAGAGCTGGAGATCGCGAGGCTAGTCCACGAGCAACTCCTGATGCTCGGCGTTGAATCCGAGCTGGATGAATTTCTTCCCGGGCGTGCAAATGTCCTCGGACGCATCCGTGGTTCCGGCGAAAAGCCTGCCTTCGTTTTCTCATCACATATGGACACGGTACCAGTCGGTACTGTTTCCTGGGAAAGATCGCCGTTTTCCGGTGCTGTAGAGGATGGCCGCCTTTATGGACGGGGTGCGACGGATATGAAAAGCGCGCTCGTTTCAATGATCGGCGCTGCAGGTTCGCTCGCAAGGAAAGCGGATAAGTTAAAGGGCGACGTCATCTTGGCATTTACGGCGGGCGAGAGCGCCAATCTGCTTGGAGCGCGCCGTTTCATTGAGCAGGGTCTGAAGGCTGAGATCGGCGCTTTCCTATGTGGTGAGCCGAGCGATCTCGATGTGGTCATCGTTGAGAAAGCCGCTTTGTGGCTTCGCGCTACGGCTACGGGCCGACTGGGACACGTTTCCGGCGCCGCCGGTGTTAACGCGATTGATGTCGTTTACGAATTCCTTGGCAGGCTAAAGCAGGTGGAGCTCAACTGCCCGCCTCATCCTCTTCTCGATGCTCCGACTATCAGGGTTGGGCGCATTGAAGGTGGTTCGGCTGTCAACCTGACGCCGGATCGTTGCATCGTCGATTTCGACATTCGGCTGCCGCCGGGAGTCGATCATCAGGGGATCGTACGAGAGATTGAGGCCATCGCTCCAGAAAACGCCGTCATCAGCGTTCTCGACTTCAAGCCGGCGGTGGAAAGCCTTCCTGGAGACGACTTCGTCCGTCTCTGCTCGGACATTTGCGCCCGCCACCGTGGCAAGGCGCCAGCCATCAAAGGCGTCTCTTACTACAGCGACGGCACCGTGCTGCTCGAGGGCCTTTCAGTCCCATTTGCAATTATTGGGCCCGGCGAACTTGGACTTAGTGGTCAACCAGACGAATCCGTTTCCGTCGAAAATGTGCTGAAGGCAGTCAACATCTACGAAGATGTCGCCCTCGCCTGGCTGTCGTGAGGACTAAGATGGGACGTAAACCAATCATCGGCATCACGCCTGACATCAACGACGTCGCGGCCCCTGAGACCGAATATGTGGTCCGCAGAAACTACGCGGATGCAGTTCTGAACGCTGGAGGACTCCCTGTCATTTTGCCGTTTGGCGATCCAGCCAATTTATACCTCCAGGAAATAGACGGGGTACTGGTTACTGGCGGCATGTTCGACATCGATCCGCAGCTTTATCGACAGGTTGCGCGCAAAAAATATGTTATGAAGCCGGAGCGGACCGCGTTCGAAAAGACACTGATTGAGGGCGCGCGCAATCGTGGCATGCCCATCCTCGGTATCTGCAACGGTATGCAATTGCTTGCCGTCTGCCTCGGCGGCTGTCTGGTACAAGACATTCCAAGCGAAGTCGAAGGCTCATTCGAGCACAAACCGGCACAGCCGGCCTCGGTTACTCACCATGATGTAGAGGTGGTGGCAAGCTCGAGGCACCTAGATATTTCCCCAGGCGCTGTGCATGCCGTAAACAGCGTTCATCACCAATCGGTGCTGCCCGCCGACGCCTACAACGTGCTAGCGGCAGCTTCCGACAGCGTGATAGAGGCGCTTGAGGCTAAGGAAGGCGGGTTTGCCATTGGCGTCCAATGGCATCCTGAATACGGCGCCAGTTGTATCGATGATGTGATCTGGCGCGGCTTCATAGCTGCTGCTATCCAGTTTTCCTCCAGCATCCGGTAGATCAACATGACAAGCACACCAGAACAACGCCTCAACGCGCTTGCCCTTTGTCTGCCCCGCATCGTTAAGCCTGCCGGGAATTTGCTCGGTTACAAAGTCGATCATGGGCAGATCTACGTGTCCGGTCAACTGCCGCTTGAGGATGGGGCGGTGAAGTATGTTGGCAAGGTCGGCGATAAGGTTGCAAAAGAAGAAGCTTACGAGGCCGCGAAGCTTGCCGCATTGAACGTCGTAAGCCAGCTTTCTCTTGCAGCGGATGGCGATCTTTCGCGCATCGAGGCCATCGCCAAGGTGTCCGGCTTCGTGAACTGCATCCCTGACTTCACAGAGATCGCTGCCGTCATCAATGGCGCTTCAGATCTTTTCATAAATGTATTTGGCGATCGGGGGGCTCATGCCCGGTTCGCAATCGGTGTCGCCTCGTTACCGCGCGGCGTGCCAGTTGAGATCGAAGTCATCGCCCGTCTCCGAGACGCGGGTTGAACGATGCGTGAAATCACTGTTTTGGGCGCGGGTATTGTCGGAATGACGACAGCCTATGCGCTGGCGCGCAAGGGATTCGCAGTCACAGTCATTGATGCCGCGGCGGCACCTGCAGAAGCGGGTGCCAGTTTCGGCAACGGTTCACAGCTCAGCTATTTCTATACGGATGCAATGGCAACGCCCTCTATGGCGGCAAGCCTACCCAAGTACTTTCTCGGGCGTGACCCAGCCTTCCGCATCAAAATGAGTCTCTCGCCGCGGTTCCTCGAATGGGGGATGCGGTTTCTTTTCAATTCGACTCAAGGAAAATTTGAACGAAACACGATCGATGTTCTCAAACTGGCGATGCGCGGTAGGGACGCGTTCAGAGAAATCTCTCGCAGTATCGAATTCGACCATCGTGCCACCGGTAAGCTAAACATCTATTCCAGTCGCAAGAGCCTAGAGAAAGCCAGCCGGCTTAGTGACCTGAAAAATCGTTACGGTGCCGATCAGGTGATCCTTTCGGTAGATGAGTCGATCGCCAGAGAGTCTTCGCTCGAACATTACGGACATGCATTCGCGGGCGCCTTGTGGTCGCCCCATGACGAATCTGGCGACTCGTTCCTATTCTGCCAGGCGCTGAAGCGCTTGCTTGAACGCGACTTTGACGTCAAGTTCATGTTCAATACGGTGGTCAAATCAATCAATGCCAAGAAAGGACGGATTTGTTCGGTCGTCACCGACAAGTTCGAGATGCCGTGTAGTGCCGCTGTCCTGTCCCTTGGAAGTAGCACTGCATTCATTGCCAGAACAATCGGGATTCACGTCCCCATCTGGCCGGTCCAGGGCTATTCCATGACGGTGCCAGCCACCGCTCACGCTCCAACTGCAAGCATTACCGACGCGGCACGCAAGACTGTCTTTTGCAGGATAGGAGAACGGCTCAGGATCGCAGGGTTAGCTGATATTGGATATGGAAAAGAAGGCTTCAGGCAAGAGCGTTTTCAAACTCTCTTCGAAACGGCGCGGGGAATTTTCCCAAAGGCAGGGGACTACAATGGCGAGGTCAGCGGCTGGACTGGATTGAGGCCGGTCACGCCAAACAGCCAGCCAATCGTTGGGCGCTCAAAGATTGACGGGGTCTTTCTCAACTGCGGTCACGGAACGCTTGGCTGGACTTTGTCTATGGCAACGGCAGAAATTCTCGCAATAAACGCGGCAGATTCGATTGACTGCAGAGGAGGCTGATAAATATCTCAAGGCCAGACGATCCGCTGATGACACCTTGGGTAGAGATGGGTTCTTGACTGGCAATCTGGGAATGAAACGACGGGCGCGGTTACTTAGAGCCTGAATCAAAAAGCGGCATGTGTGTGCGAAAATGGTGATTTTCGAGTACCGGAGCGGAGCGTACTCAAGGTACGTGAGCACCGGAATGGAGAAAATTGCCATTTGCAGCCACACAGGGCGACTTTTGGAACAGGCTCTTAGTCTCAATTCGATTTAGTTTAACGATTTCATCATGTGTGATGCCGCCTTGAGACCGCATGAATCTCACAATCAGGCGATCTCGATTAACTGGCGCATTAAGCCTGTCAGCCGATTCCAGTGCCAGAACCAATTCGTCCTTGGTCAGCTCCGTGCAATAGGCGGGCGTTCCGGGTTGTTGTCGCCAGGATTCCGATAAAACACCGGCATCGACTGCGTGGAAACCAGTTTCCTCGACGAGCCCCATGATGACCGATTTGGAAGCTGGCCCGTCACCAGACACAGGTATCGCTATGCGTACGCCTGTCCCCTTAGGGCGGCCTCGTTCGGCCAGAGTGGTCGCCAATGCAGCATTCCAGGCCTTGATAACCGGAAGTCCAAGTTGCAGCTCGACCCAGACGCTCTCTGGTACGCCACCATCGATGCCTGAAATCACGCCGTCGCGGAAGGGGTAATAGTTGGACGTGTCAACGACTATTGTGCTCCGTGGAACCTTGAGAAAGTAACAGGTTAACTCACGATAACTCGAAAATGGAATCGACAGGATAACTACATCGACATCTTCGAACGCCCCCTCCTTCGAGACGGCTGTCGCCCCGATGTCGTGCGCCAGAGCGCGAAGCGATTCCGGACCTTTTGAGTTTGCGATTTTAACATCATGGCCGGAAGCTGCGAGCTTCCTTGCGAGGGTAGCACCAATATTGCCAGCGCCAATGATACCTATTTTCATAAGAGATTCCTTAAGTTAGGGGATAACTGCCCAACTAGACCGGTAGGCCGGATTGTTTACGTAGGCTTTTATCGAATGCTGCTTCAGGTACCAGACGGCGCAGCAGTCTTATTTTTCCTGCGAGTTTGCCGGCGGTATAGCGGCGCTTGGGAGAGGTTGCAGTTGCAGCTGTGACGACTGCAACAGCTACCGTTTCGGGGGTATCTCCGACGGCGATCTGAACGCGCAAGTGCTCCGACATCGTAAAGCGCATCGGCTCATACAGACCGATTGGCTGATCGGGCTTCAGTACGTTTTCCTCAAAAGCAGAGCGAGTATAGGCAGGCTCGATCAGAACAACCCGAATTCCGAATGTGCGAACTTCGTGATCGAGAGATTCCGAATAACCCTCGATCGCATGTTTGGTTGAGGCATAAAGCGCGTTATAGGGCGCGGGGATGAGACCGAGTACCGAGCTCAAATTTATAATGCGGCCTGACTTTTGCCGCCGCATCACCGGTAGAACTGCGTTCGTAACACGGATGACACCGAAAACATTCACGTCAAACAAGGCTTGCACCTGAGCGATTGAGGATTCTTCCGCACCGGCCAGGAGGCCAATGCCAGCATTGTTTACCAGCACATCAATCGAGCCAGCTTCCTTCAAGACGGTCTCGACCAGCTTTGCCACCGACGTCTCGTCAGTGACGTCGCAAGGCACCATGGTGATGCCGTCGACATTTTCGTAATTCGCGCGCCTGCTGGTCCCGAACACGCGGTATCCGGCGTTAAGCAATGCTTTTGCCGTGGCCAGGCCGATGCCGGAAGAGGCTCCGGTGACAATAGCAACATCAGGTTTTGAGCGATTCATGGGAGCGGTCCTCAGTGTTTCACGACTAACGGCTGTAAGTCGGTCTGTCCGGATTTCTGTTTCAAATTTCGTTGTTCCAACGGCGGAAAAGCACGCTGGCATTCACTCCTCCGAAGCCGAAACCATTGGAAAGTGCATACTCCATGACTTTCGACTGGGCTTCTTTCGCCACGAACCCGAGACCTTCACCGGCACTATCCGGGTCATCCAGATTAAGAGTGGGTGGTGCGATCTGGTCACGCAGAGCAAGGATCGTGAAAATCGCTTTCAGTCCACCGGCTGCGCCCAGGAGATGGCCAGTCGCCGATTTGGTTGCGCTGACTGCCAAGTCGGCCCGGCACCCAAATACGGATTTTATGGCCGTCATTTCGCCCAGATCTCCGATCTGGGTAGAAGTCGCGTGCGCATTGATATGCGCGACATCGTCATAGGAAATGCCAGCCTGGGATACGGCAAGCTCCATCGCCCGTCGCGCCCCACTTCCATCTTCGGGCCCTGAAGTGATGTGATGTGCATCGGCAGATGTGCCGTAACCCACAAGCTCGGCCAGCGGCTTGGCACCGCGCGCCAAGGCGTGACTGAGAGCTTCGATCACAAGGATGCCTGCACCTTCGCCCATAACAAACCCGTCGCGTTGTGTGTCGAACGGACGAGAGGCTTTTTCCGGAGTATCATTGAAACCCGTTGACAATGATCGTGCGGCTGCAAATCCGCCCAGGCTGACTTCGTTGATGCAGGCTTCGGTCCCGCCACATATCGCGATATCGGCTTCGTTGGATCTGATGAGGCGTGCGGCGTCTCCGATTGCTTGAACGCCAGCCGCACAGGCGGTTACCGGTGCTCCAATTGGCCCTTTAAAACCATGTCGAATAGACACCTGACCTGCGGCCAGATTGACGAGGAACGACGGAACGGTGAACGGTGAAAGACGACGGGCGCCTTTTTGGTCAACGGTTCTGACAGCTGCGGTAATTGCGGGAAAACCGCCAATGCCGGATGCTATGATTGTAGCAGTGCGCTCTTTTTGGGTTTCCGAAACCGGTTTCCATCCAGCATGCTTTAGTGCCTCTTCAGCGGCTGCAAGGGCGAACAATATGAAACGGTCTACTTTGCGCTGATCTTTTGGGGCAAGAATACGATCGGCATCAAAGCCGGCCTCGGCATCTTCCGATATTGTTGGCACCACGCCGCCGATCCTCGATGGCAAATCGCCCACAATGTCATCGGATAGTCGTTTCACGCCTGAACGACCGGCAAGCAAACGGGACCAGGTTACCGGCACATTGGCTGCAAGGGGACTGATTGCCCCCATTCCTGTCACAACGATACGACGCATGATGAATACTCCGACTTCAATCCATTGATTCCGAAGGCGCGCCAGCCAGACCACTCATTCGTCTCGCTTCGGCAGCTGCAGCATCGAGAAATCGTCTGGATAGGTCCTTATTGTTCACAACGCGAGAAAGCGTAACGGCACCAACCATGATGGAGAGCAGCGCCATGGCTTTGTCGCTTCTTTCTTGTGATAGTGTGCTTGTGAGCAGTTCATTGAGAACTGCCAGATGACCGCGGATGCCATCCTCGAAGGGAGCCTTCACATCCGGACTTTGACGTGCAACGTCCGCCCCGAGCGCCACGAGAGGGCATCCATCTCCGATTTCATCCCGATGGTCGAGGGAGAGATAGAGATTCAAAATCGCTTCCAATTGGGCGGCGTTGCCCGCAGCAGCGTCGGCCCACCTTCGAGTAGCGCCTTCCATGGCGCGGCGTGATGCTTTGGCCGCAAGATCATCCTTGGATTCGAACTGCTTATAAAAGCCCCCCTGTGTCAGGCCGGCGCCCTTCATTAAGTCCTTCAGTCCGATGCCATCAAAGCCATGTTCTCGGAAAAGCCTGCTTGCGACATCAATCACTGTCTCGCGATTAGCTTCCGCCTGCGCTCGGCTGACTCTCATTTGCCGTCTCCTTTAGATTTCGTTTGACATCTATAACAGGCTTAGATTTTAATCGCAATCTAAATCAATCGCATTTGTCCGTTTAGAAGGTCCACCTGCTATGAACCGCAAATACGTTTTGGCATCGGGATGCGGCATTGCTGCATTCCTCTTATTTGAAGTATCCCGCCATAAGCGGACCGATGCCGACCCAAGTAGTTCGCCAGCTCTGGTTCGTCTGGTCGTGGCAAAGGCAGTCGGACTGCTCGCTTACCGGCATGATCGAGGCAATGATCCAGAGCGATCTCGAGTTTCTTAGCCGCCGTTTCAATGTCGTTGTGCGGCTCATAAGGCATACTTCATGAAGGACCACTTTTCAGGGGGCCGACCACTTGTTTGACGACTTTGTCCGGAGTCGTTGCCTGAAAACCCAATTCCGCAAAGTCGCACGCGGTGTAAATCATCGTTTGACGAAGCCTTGGCGGACCGCCGGGCCGGCCCTGTCTACCCTTGGTCTCGGCATTTACAGTCCTTGACAGTATCCTAATTCATGAATTATGATACCGTATAGTATCTAATAACGCGCAGGCCTATTGGCGGGTTTCGGCCGTGTCCTCTACTCAAGAAAAGAACGCAAGATGAAACGCAAATATGTCCTGGCTTTCGCAGGCATGGTCGCAGCGGCTGGTGCCGCGGCTTTCTTTCTGGTTTCCGAAACGCTTAATAGGGAAGCCGAGGCCGCGGACCCGAGGACTGCGCCACCACTGGTCAAGGTGACAGAAGCGGCATGGACGGAAACGGCGGGGCGCTCGTTTACCGGCACCGTCGCTTCGCGGGTACAGAGCAATCTCGGGTTCCGGGTTCCGGGCAAGATCGTCGAGCGGATGGTTGATGCGGGCGAGCAGGTGAGAAGAGGCCAGCCGTTGATGCAGATTGATGAAATCGATCTCCAGCTTGCACTAACAGCAAAGCGTAATGCCGTTACAGCGGCGCGGGCGGTCCTGATCCAGGCCCAGGCGGATGAGAAACGGTATGCGGCACTTGTGAAAAATGGATTGGCTGCCACTCCGCAGCGTTATGAACAGGCGAAAGCGGCTCTCGATACGGCCGCAGCACAGCTTGCTGCGGCTGAAGCGGACGCCAAGGTGGCGGAAAATGCGGTTGCCTATACCGTTCTTCTCGCCGATTCGGACGGAACGGTTGTCGACACGCTCGCAGACCCAGGACAGGTCGTGGCCGCGGGCCAGACGGTCATCCAACTGGCGCAGGCCGGGCCGCGTGAAGCTGTTGTCTGGCTGCCTGAAACCTTGCGGCCGGATATTGGATCTGAGGCGCAGGCCAGTATCTATGGAGGTAGCAGTCTCAGCGGAAAGGCCAGGTTGCGACAGATTTCCGATTCTGCCGACCCGCAAACCCGGACATACGAGGCACGTTACGTGCTCGACGGCGCCGCTGCGTCTGCTCCGCTTGGCTCGACAGTGACGATCAAAATATCGGACGCGAACAGGCAGTCAGAGGTCGCCGTGCCCGTCGGTGCCATCGTGGACGACGGTAGCCGGACAGGTGTGTGGACTATCAACGGTGCCACTTCCACCGTGAAGTTCACCCCGGTCGACGTTAAACGGATCGGCGAGGAAACCGCCATCGTTAGGGGTATCGGCATTGGAGAGAAGATTGTTGCTCTGGGCGCACATCTTCTGGAAAACGGCGCAGCCGTCAGAATTGCCTCGAGCCAGGAGGTGACAAGATAATGCGCTTCAATCTCTCAGCCCTCGCGGTTCGCGAACGCGCCGTTACCTTATTCTTTATCGTTCTGTTGGCGGCTGCAGGCGTCTATGCCTTCGTCAAACTGGGACGCGCTGAGGATCCATCCTTCACCATCAAGACCCTGACGGTCACTTCATTCTGGCCGGGCGCCACTGCACGCGAGATGCAGGATCTTGTCGCTGAGCCACTTGAGAAGCGGCTCCAGGAACTTACCTGGTACGACCGTGTCGAGACCACCACGAGACCGGGATATGCCTTCCTGACCGTCACGCTGAAGGACAACACACCGCCCACGGCTGTCGAAGAGGAATTCTATCAAGCGCGAAAGAAGCTTGGAGACGAAGCCCGAAATCTCCCGCCGGGCGCCATGGGTCCGTTCGTCAATGATGAATATTCCGATGTAAGCTTCGGCCTTTACGCTTTGAAGGCGAAGGGGATGCCGATGCGCGACTTGGTTCGGCAGGCCGAGGTTATCCGGCAGGATCTCCTGCATGTTCCCGGTGTCAAGAAAATCAACATCCTCGGGGAACGTCCCGAACAGATCTTCGTCGAATTTTCCTATGCCAAGCTGGCAACACTTGGAATATCGGCGCAGGATATCGCCGCAGCTTTGCAGAGACAGAACACCGTCACGCCGGCCGGCTCGATCGATACGCGTGGGCCGCAAGTCTTCATTCGTTTCGATGGAGCCTATAACAGCATCCAGGCCATTGCCGATACGCCGATCGTCGCCGGAGGCCGAACGCTGAAGTTGTCGGACATCGCCGACGTTCGGCGCGGTTACGAAGATCCTGCCACCTATCTCATTCGCCACAATGGCGAACCCGCCATCATGCTGGGCGTGGTGATGCAACAAGGGTGGAACGGACTGGATCTCGGCGAGGCGCTTGAAGCGCGATCCGCCGCAATCGCGCAAACTTTGCCACTTGGCATGTCACTCACCAAGGTCAGCGACCAGGCCGTCAACATCAACGAGGCGGTCGGTGAATTCATGCTGAAGTTCGCCATGGCTCTTGGTGTCGTGCTGTTCGTGAGCCTCGTCGCACTCGGCTGGCGCGTCGGCATCGTCGTCGCGCTCGCCGTGCCGCTGACGCTGGCTATGGTTTTCCTCATCATGTTGGAAACCGGACGCTTCTTCGACCGGATCACGCTCGGCGCGCTCATCCTTGCACTTGGGCTTCTCGTGGATGACGCCATTATCGCCATCGAAGTGATGGTGGTGAAGATGGAAGAGGGCATGGACCGCATCAAGGCGGCCGCTTATGCCTGGAGCCACACAGCGGCGCCGATGCTGTCGGGGACACTCGTCACCATAATCGGACTTATGCCCGTCGGATTCGCCAAATCGAGCGCAGGTGAATATGCTGGCAACATCTTCTGGGTCGTGGGGTTTGCCCTGATCGTCTCCTGGTTTGTTGCTGTGATCTTCACGCCGTATATGGGCGTGAAGATGTTGCCTGAGATAAAACCGGTCGAGGGCGGGTACCACGCCATCTACGATACACCGAACTACCGCCGCCTGCGCTTACTCATCGAATTTGCGGTTCGCCACAAGTTCATGACCTGCGGGGTGGTTGGCGTCATGATGGCTGTCTCGGTTGTCGGGATGGGAGGTGTAAAGCAGCAGTTCTTCCCGACTTCGGACCGGCCTGAGGTCCTCGTCGAAATTCGCATGCCTGAAGGCACGAGCATCGAAAGCACAACCGCCGCAGTGGCGAAAGTTGAAGACTGGTTGCAAAACCAGCCAGAAACAAAGATCGCCACCAGCTATGTCGGGCAGGGCGCACCCCGGTTCTTCTTTGCCATGTCACCGGAATTGCCTGATCCTTCTTTCGCAAAAATAGTCGTGCTTACCCCTGACGCCCATGCACGAGAAGAACTGAAGCACCGCCTTCGGGCAGCCATATCAGAAGGCCTCGTTCCGGAGGCGTCCGTGCGCGTAACGCAGCTTGTGTTCGGGCCGTATACGCCATTCCCGATCGAGTTTCGGATCATGGGACCGGATCAAGACGAGCTTTACAGGATTTCCGCGAAGGCGCTCGCGATTATGAAGACAGTCCCCGATGTCCGCCAAGCCAATCGCGACTGGGGTAACCGCACGCCGGTGTTGCGCTTCATGCCGGATCAGGATCGGTTAAACCTGATCGGCCTTTCTCCATCGGAGGTGGCACAGCAAATGCAAATGCTACTGAGCGGCATTCCGGTCACGCAGGTGCGCGACAACATTCGCAACGTGCCTGTCGTTGCTCGAAGCGCCGGCGAAAACCGACTTGACCCTTCGAGGCTTGCTGACTTTTCTCTGATGAGCAGAGATGGCCGTCAGGTACCGCTTGATCAGATCGGGCACTCCGAGATTCGGTTCGAGGAGCCCATCCTGAAACGGCGCGACAGGACGCCCGTCATCACGATCAGGTCCGATATCAGCGAGGCGACACAGCCGCCGGAAGTGTCGCAGCAGGTTATGAAGGCTCTCCAGCCGCTGATCGCATCGCTCCCGGTCGGGTATCGTATTGAAATGGGCGGCAACATCGAGGAGTCGCAAAAGGCCAATTCCGCACTCCTTCAGGTCTTCCCGCTAATGATCGCCGCGATGTTGATCGTGATCATCTTGCAGGTTCGCAGTCTGTCGACGATGACGATGGTCATGTTGACCGCACCGCTTGGCCTCGCCGGCGTGGTGCCGACATTGCTCCTGTTCAATCAACCTTTCGGCTTCAACGCCATTCTCGGCTTGATCGGATTGGCAGGTATCCTGATGCGCAACACGTTGATCCTGACGGAGCAGATCAAGGAGAACAAGGCGGCTGGTCTCGACGACTATCAAGCCGTCATCGAAGCGACAGTACAGCGCACACGCCCTGTCATCCTGACAGCGCTCGCAGCTGTCCTGGCCTTTATCCCCCTAACGCATTCGGTGTTCTGGGGATCAATGGCCTATACGCTGATTGGCGGAACGGCAGCAGGGACGGTGATGATCCTGCTCTTCCTTCCGGCGCTGTACGCCGTGTGGTTCCGGATCAAGACTCCAAAGTACGGGAGCCACCGTGAAACGATTGTGGAGGAGCCGCGGAATACCAGAGCCATGGCCGCCGAGTAGATACCTAAAGTAAGACGGAGCAACAATATCGGCGATGCCAGCCCACCTAATATGTCGCTGTGGCGCCATTGGTTTTGCGAGAGACCCGCACCATACTCTGTCTGCTGACTGTTAACCCCAGTCAGCTTGCGGGATTGCGCGCGGTGACGATCCATGTTGCGCCATTGATCATCACCGACCGCTCACCGGCGCAGCCCCCGAAGGCTGCACGAACCGCAGCCGAGGCGCGGGAGCGGATGTCATCCGGCTGATCAGCAAGAGCGCGCGCCAGCGGGCCGACATCGAGTGTCATGTTCACGGCGTCATCGAGAGCTGCATCCCGCGTTTCTCCCTTGCCGAATGGGATGGCGGCATCGAAGGGCGCAATAGAGACATCAATGAAACCGGCCGCCGCTAGAATACGCGCCACACGTCTCTGGTCGCCAAAGGAGAACGGGCCAGGTGTTTTGGGACCAGGCGGCGTCATCTTCGGGATGATGTCCTTGATCGCGCCTAACGGCAAACGCACCCAATCGTTCTCGGCCATGCTGCGCCAGCAGACGAAAGTGACCCGGCCACCCGGCCGGAGCGCGCCGCGCATATGAGTGAAGGCCGCCGCAGGATCGTCAAAGAACATCATTCCGAAACGCGAGAACAGGATGTCGAACGCACTTTCTGGCAACACGTCGCTGCTGGCGTCAGCTACCTGGAATATGGTCGGCGCATCCTGCGGCGCGAGCGTGCGCGCTCTCTCGATCAGCGGTTCTGATATGTCCACGCCTAGCACATAGCCCCCGGCGCCGACGCAATTAGCCAAATCCAGACTGGACGCTCCCGCGCCGCAGCCAATGTCCAGCACGCGTTCACCCGCGACGGGCGCCGCGGCTTCGATCGCCGCCTGGCCAAACGCTGCCATCATGGCATCAAGCCGGGCCTGATAAGCGACCCACCGCTCTCCGCCTTGGCCTTTCCAATCGGCAACCTGAGAAGCAATTTTACCTGTCACGACAATCCTCGTTCTGAACCGATCTTAGCCATGCTATCCGCCCCTTGATTGTCGTGACGGTGCGCGGCGATGAACATGGCGACAGCGGACCGGCAATAGGATTCGATCTCGTTGTCGTCCTCTGCTCTCGCCTCATCGAAGCGGGCAATCATCAAAAGATCGGAACCTTTGATAAGAGCAGCGAATAGGCGAGCGGACTGGAGAGGATCGGGCACATTCAAAACCGCCTTCGAGTGCAACTGGCGCAACAACGCCTCCATCTGCTCGATGACATGGGCGGGACCGGCTTCGTAAAAGAGCTTGCTTAACGACTTTTGGTTTGTTTTTTCCGCCATGACCATAGCCTCGACATTTCGGACGTCCGGGCTCAGCAGTGTGCGAAGGAGCGATGATCCCGCTGCCATGAGCTGCTCTTCGGCCGATCCTTCGACGCCTTCAAGAAAGGTCTGTGGTGCAAACAATTGATGACAGCGTGCCGCAATAGCCGCGCTAAACAGCGCTTCCTTGTTCTCAAAGTGCCGATAGATGCTCAGCTTTGAAATCTTCGCTCGTTTGGCGACCTTGTCCAGGGTTGTCGCCTGAAAACCCAATTCCACAAAGAGTTCGCACGCAGCCTCGACGATTGTTTCGCCAAGTGCCTCGTTGATGGGCCTGCCACGCCGGCTTTGAATATTTTCGCTCACGAGAATTACAGTCCTTGACAGTATCTTTATTCTTGATTTAGGATACCATGTAGTTTCCGAAATAAGCAAGCCAAAGAGAGAGACGAGGGTGTGATGCAACGACGAACATTGCTGAAGCCGCGCTTTCCAGCGTCAGCGTCCCCCGTACCAGACCAATGCACAATCCAACCCATCCCCCTCTTTCCGCAACACGGAGCCTATCACCATGGATGACGTCATCATCATCGGCGGCAGTTTTGCCGGTCTCGCTGCTGCGCTGCAGCTCGGCCGTGCCCGCCGCCAAGTCACCGTTCTTGATACCGGCCTGCCGCGCAATCGCTTCGCGGGCCGTTCGCACGGTATGCTCGGCCACGATCACAAGCCGCCGTTGGACATTCTGGCCGAGGCGAGGCGCCAACTGGCGCGTTATCCTGCGATTAGGCTGGCCAATGCCCGCGCCGAAAGCATCTCCGGTACGATTGACAATTTCTCCGTACTCACTGCGGAGGGCGAAACCCTTGGTGCGCGCCGCCTGATCCTGAGTTATGGCGTTGTCGACCAAATGCCTGCTGTTCCGGGGTTTGCCGAAAGTTGGGGCACGTCCATCATCCCATGCCCTTATTGCGATGGCTTCGAAGTTGCTGACCAGCATTGGGGCCTGGTCTGGTCTGGCCCACAGTCGATGAACCAGGTCAGGCTGTTTCAAGATTGGACCGACAGGTTGACTATCTTCGGCAATGGTCACGATATCACGCCCGATATACGGGCCGATCTGGCGGGCCGCCAGGTACCTCTCGTCGATGGGCGGATCACCGAGATCGCCCGTCATGGGGATCACAATTCGACGATCAAGCTCGATACCGGCTCCGATGTCGCGGTCGACATCCTGTTCGCGCATCCGCGTAACAAGCCTTCCACAAACTTGCATGAATCATTGGGTCTCATCACGGTCGACACGCCTCTTGGCATCGTGCTCAAGGTCGATGAACGCCGTGAGACCAGCATTCCGGGCATTTACGCTGCCGGGGACCTCACCAACCCCCAGTTGCCCTCGGTCACCACGGCATCATGGCAAGGCGCTATGGCGGGAATCTTCGCCCAGCAGTCGATGCTCGTTTGAGAGCAAAGAACCCGAGCGGTGGCGCTCCAAGCTGAAGCAACGGAAGTGATCCTCATGCATTGAACCAGTTCTGGCGTCGCCCTGGTGACCGGCGCATCCCCCGGCGTCGGTCTCGCCACCGCCCAAGCCTTGGAAATCTTTTCGGGTGTTCGGAACCAGTCGCCGTGCCAAGGGGAGAAATGCGATGGCATAGGGTCATATCTCTATAAGACGTTACGGAGCTAAATTACTGCGGGTGAGTAGCAGGACCCAGAATCTTGACTGGCAATCAAATGGCTTCGATTGTCAATTCGCGCCCTATACGAACATTCAAGGCGATAACAAAAAACAACCTTAAATTACAGTTTAGGCATAATTCGCGCGAAAATTGATTGCGATGGTGCTATACTCAAAATCCAACGCATAATTATGTGCGTTCGATCGTTGAAGATCGGATACCTTCATGAACAGGTTTGAATGGTTAAAGCCCGCACTCGGCGGAGCATTGTTTGGTGCCATTGTGGCAATTGCTATCGGGTTTTCCGCCGGAGGTTGGGTCACGCATGACACGTCTGAGCGCCTGATTGCATCCAACATGTCTGACGGGGTGGCACTCGCTCTGACGCCTTACTGTCTTGAAAAATCCAAAAACGATCCGGCCGTTGCAAACATCCTGGCTGAGTTTAAGGCCGCCCCAGCTTACTCACGCCGGACTCTTATCGAGAAGACAGGATGGGCAACACCGTTGGGAGCACAGCAACCCAACACCGCGCTGGCAACTGCGTGCGGCAACGAACTTGCCAAGGCGCTTTAATATGGTGGGAAGCCGAATGAGGAGGCGATAATGAATAAACAACCTAACCGTTCCATTGCATTGGAAACTGTTTCTGCACGCTCACAGCACGATAACGAAATGACGGCCAGCAGCAGCGATCTCAGAAGCGCTCATGAACAGATGACCTCGCCATCTAAGGATTGGACACAGCTTGCGAACATTCTCAGGCGTTCTTGCGGCGGCTTCTCGCGTGCCCGGTCGCCGCGTCATTCTTTGCCGAGGAGTAAACGCAATGGCTAATGACACCACAGCACTGGAACGGAAGGTTCTTGCACACGAGCAAATACTTCAGGTCCTTATCGGGCATTTAGCCGAAACCGAACCCAAGTTTCTGGACCGGTTGAAAGCCGTGTTCACGGACTCTCATGTTCCGGGCTCCAATGAACAGAGCGCCGTTAATACAGCACAGTATGCTGAAAGTTTCATTCATGAAATCGAGAAGATGCAAAAGTATAAATTGACGCGTTGATTTCCTTTGCATTATAATTATATAAATCATTTTTTGATAAACCAATTTTAAGCGCATTAAGCTATAAATATATGCTTGCGTTTTATTTATAAATGGCGCAATATTTATCATCCTCAGCAATCGAAACGGGCGCTGTCGTTGGGAGATAATAATCTCCGGCCCCAAAAAATGAAGGGGACACAGGATGTCTTCTGCTTCACACCTATCCTACTTTGGCCCTGAAGATTTCCCTTCGCTTCGCGCTTTCCTTCAACGCTCCGGATATTCGCTGGAGGGGTGCGAAAATCCAGAAGCGCGCCTGGAAGCTGCCAAACACCTTTGTGAGATCTTCAGCGACGGGCGTCGAGATCCTGTGCAGATGCTGGACATGCTTCTGGCAGTTCGCGCCCAACGCTTGTCACAATCTAATCAAAGAGAACTGGAAGCCTGGGAGAATGAAGGCGGCTATACGGCCCCGAAAGTCGCGAAAAAGTCCTCAGTTTTGCGGTGGCCTCCTCGAAAGAAGCTCCGATTGAGATTGGCCGGTGGCTGATAATATGAGTTCCTCGACAACAAGCATTGAGGCGAGAGCGCAAAGGGTTGGATTTCATCACAATAAACTCGATTCCGCGATCCGGAATATTGTGCGGATGGAAAACAGGATCCGGGAACCGTTCAGTGTGAGATTTCTAGCCAAACGCCTGCGCTCGGCGCCTTTACCGTGGTTGAAAAGCTATTTGAGCTCTAACGCGGCGATTCCGAATAGGGATCTAGGGGCCAATCTCGTGATGGTTTGTCAGGGCTGGTGTCGTCTCAATGAAACCTGATCAATCTGGCGAGGAGCATATTTCAGTCGAGAAATCGTTGGATCGTAAAGTGAGCGTGTATCTGATCGCGTTTCTCATCATATGCATCGATATCGGATTGGTCGCATGGGTGCTCGGTTCCTACGTTTATTAAGCACGAGGCAGTCATACAGGACTAAAACGTATGCCTTCCCACAAGAATGAAGTCTGCACTACCATGTATGTCGATGTTTCGTACATCCACGCTCAACAATCCGTCGCCTTTTTTTGATGACAACTGGACAAGCTTGCCTGAACACGCTTGCCGGAGCATGTCCAAGCTCGCCCATATTGTGCCTTTTGTAAAAGTCTTTTCGCCTTCCTTAAGTATGGAAATACTGTAGTGAACTGCTCCAAGGTTCTTCCCTTCGCAGAACAGATCACCAGCGGAGTTGAAAGTAGACATTGGCATAATCGTATCCTTATAAGGATGTTGCGATATTCCAGACAATCATTCACTATATGCTTGGAATATAACAATTATATTTACTATACGATAGTATCGAATTTTAATGAAAAACCATATTTGATTTTGCAGATTAGTTGCGTTCAATAAAATAACATAAATTTTTTGAAATTGGTGAATAAAAGAAGTTCAGACATTGGGTTTTACATCTGGTATGCGAGCGTTTGTGCGAGAATTGAACAGAAAATGGGAAGCGGCACCCTCTGTTTGGTTCTAAAAGAACGGTGGCTAGGCGTTTTCTGGGGAATTACCGTATCGCCCCGCCTCGCTTGTTAGAGCGATACAGTTCTAATTAATGCCTTTTGGTTTTTATTAAGTCGTTGGCTGGGGTAGGGAAGCGTCCTGCAACAACTTCCGTTGACGCAATTTTCTTTTTGGATTTGTCTTGTTTTGGCTTTCTAATTTCCCGATTACTGCGTTTTTGTCCTTTGGACATTCTGAAAACCTTCTGTTGTCAAGCAATTGATCATTTCTTGTGCGCGCGATTATTCCTATGTGGGTCAAATCACGACTCGAGATTCGTCCACATTCTCAGTTACGTGACTCTGAGAACGCTTCGACGGTGCTCGCGATGGCCAACAACCAGATTGGAATTCTGCGATGAGCAGTTTTGCTGCGGCCTGGTGTGCGGCTCGGTTTTCTGCGGTATCGTAAAGTCGATAGCCGGCGCGTCGCAATATTTCACGCATCATTCGAAAGTCGGTAGGTCCAAAGTAGAGCTTGAGAATTTTGGAAGACATTTTGTCCTCCTTGTATTGGGGCTGGAGTTTCCACTCGCAACCGACAGCGCCCGTTTCAAAAGCTGTCGAGGCTTGCACCATGCGCCTTATATTTTAGCAAAGCAACTGAGGCCGAAATGCGACAGTAGGTAGGCTCGCATTTTACTTCAAGATTAGCGAAAGGGAGCTACTTCAAGTCATCCGCAGTGATCCGGTAGGAAGTTTGCCGAGCCTGAGCGTAAACTTCAAGGGCAATAGCATAGATCAGTTTCCTCGAAGCGTCGAAGGCAGCAAGAAGCGATGGTTCCGTTGCTGCGATGGCGCCACTTTTTTCCAGTGCTGTTTTATCGATTAGAAACGAAACCGAGCTCATTCCATCGTAGACAACAAAGCGAACACCGACCTCAAAACTATCGAATCTTCTGCTAGGATTTGGAAATAGAAGAGCCATTATATTTTGCTTTTGAATGCGCCGCCTTCGTCGTCCCAACAATCGACGGCTTTTGCCATTGTTCGATGTTTCGCGATGAATTGGTTCAGGGCGATCTGCAGGTGACCTTCGTCACGTGTTCCCTCCTGAAATCGACGTGCGAGATAACGTGCGGCATCAGTGCGCAAATCCTGCGTGTCGCCGGGTTGACGAGCCTCCCTAAGAAGGCGCGAAATCATAGCAATGTTTCTGGAATTCAAAGCGATGGAAGACATTATGTCCTCCTTTGTTGCGGGCCAGGCATTAGAAGCCTGAATGACAGCACCCGTTTCAATTGCTGTCATGATAATCACGATGCGCCTTATGTAAGGAGAAAGCAAATAAGGCTGCAATGCGACGGCTGACGCTCGGTTACAGCTATCACGATCAGCGACGCCGCGGCTTCTGACTGAAGACTTTGGCTGTGCGTGCTTGGTTCGACGCTTCTCCTCTTGCTATTGATTTTTCATCAAAAATAAACGTTAGAAATTTTGCTCTGGTAGCTCAAAGCATGATACGTTTCCAGCCGCTTCTGTTTCGAACCTGGCTCCTATACCGGACGACTGCATTCGTACTCTGGTGGCTTCCCGGCGTTTTGGCGATGTCGACAAGCTCAGGATCAATTCCCGAAGAAGGGGTGTGATCTCTACCACCATGCGCTCATCTCGCAGTCCTTGGATACCGCTCGTCTCGTGTTCGGGTCTAGCAGATGGCCAAACGGCCCGGCTTGGCGGCACAACGCAGCTTCCGACATCCGTTTGATCGAGACGATACCGCTCACCGCATAGAGAAGTTGAGCTTCCTTATTGCTGTGCGGTGGACCGGGATAACGATGTTCGTCGCGTTTTTCGATGAGCGAAAGTAACGTATTTTGACTGGCGATCGGATGGCTGGGCGAGATGCTAGGTTGATGACAGCCTCCGAGACATCAGGACGGATTGGGCGGCCCGCTTCCGGCCCTTTCGGATCACTTTAAAACGCAATGGCAGCTCGGTAGTTTTGTTCCGTTATTGTCTTTTAAATGGCTCTGCTCTTGTAAAACAGACATGGAAGAGATAAATGTTAGAGATCGATTTTGTCATCGAACGACGCGGCCAAAATTAAAAGCCCTTCTTTTTCTTTCAAATCGTAAAACTCACGACGAATTTATGTTCGTCATTATTTAACCGTTCGATTTGAAGGATATTCAATATGACCAACGGAACAGTAAAATTCTTTAATAGCACAAAAGGCTTTGGATTCATTCAGCCTGATGATGGTTCTCCTGATGTGTTTGTTCATGTTTCGGCTGTTGAGCGTGCAGGTTTGCACTCGCTCAACGAAGGCCAGAAAGTAAGCTTCGAACTGGTAGCTGATCGCCGCTCGGGCAAGAAGGCCGCCGATAACCTACAGGCTCTGTAATCAGAGACGAAATGTTGTCTCCGATCTTTGACCACGGATGTACTGGCACTGCTTGTTGAGGCAATTGGAAGGTCGGGTTAGCCCGGCCTTTTTTTATTTTGGTCCTGTTTTTCTGATCCAAATACGCAACCAATAGCCAGAAGGGGAGTAAAATATGGGAGAGCCCACCAAAGAAACGCTCTTCAAGCAGCCTCGCACTAGAATGGAAACAAAGAACGCTGTTACCGACAAGACAGCCAAAGCCATTCTGGAAAAGGAAAGGGCTGCAGTCGATGCAAAGACTGAACGGCTTCGAGCAGCGCGACTTGAGCGTGATCACACTAAATCATCACAAGGGTAGGATAGAAATTGCAGGTACTCGTACGCGATAACAATGTTGAACAAGCACTCCGTGTCCTAAAAAAGAAATTACAGCGCGAGGGTGTCTTTCGTGAAATGAAAGCACGGCGCGCTTACGAGAAGCCGTCAGAAAAGCGTGTTCGCGAAAAAGGTGAGGCAATCCGTCGTGCTCGCAAGGATGCAAAAAAGAGGGCCCAGCGAGAAGGCCTTTTGCCAAAGCCTAAAAGAAAGACGGCTCCTTCGCGTCCGCGGAATCAAGCGCCGTCAGCAGCTGAATAACTATCGCGTCCGGATGTTGGCACGATAACTCTGTGCCAGCATCCTTCACTATTGTGAGCTGGTTAAAGTTGGCTGTGCAATAAACCAGCATTTGGCAAAGTCAAAATGCGCGTTTGTGGCTGACGTTTAAAAACCTCTTTCTGACACAACCTTATCCATTTTAGAGCGTATTTTCACTTTCTTGTTCGGAGACGACGATGGCAGATGATCAATTCGCACTTTACGGGCGAGGAACACATATGTTTGCCGGGCTTCCTGTAAGGAATTTTGGGATCTCTCTCGAATGGTATCAGCGCTTCCTTGGCAGTTCGCCAAATTTTTACCCGAACGATACGGAAGCGGTGTGGCTGATAGCGGAATACCGCTGGATTTATATCATCGTCGATCCTAAACGTGCGGGCGGCGCGATTCAGACCATCATGTGCAGCGATCTCGAAACCATGATCGCGGAGATTTCAAAACGAGGAATCGATTTTAGCGACGAGGAGCGGCCAGCTGAAGGGGTCCGTAAGGTCATTTATTATGACCCCGATGGAAATGAGATCGGCCTCGGCAGCATTCCTCCGGAAGAGGAATAAATTACCGATCCTGCCGGGTTTGCACGGCCGGTTCGGGGATGTACTCCCGAGGTATCATGTATCCGATGGCGTGGCTAAAAGGCGTTTAAAGAACAATATTAAATTACTCTTCTTGGGCGCAAAATATTTCAAATATATAAATAATTTGATAGTATTTATGTGCTGTTGACGGAAGGAAACTTTTCCTCTTTGTTAAGAAAATCAGAAATATCTACGCAATTATTATTTAGCTTTAGGAGGATGCAGACGTGGTCGAACGTCCAGAAGCAGATCGCGTTACAGCTCTGCCGTTTAGCCCGGTTGTTGATTGGATCTGGGAGATGCCTCAGACTGAAGAATCCAATCAACCTGGTTCGATCGAAGTCCTGCAGGCTGGCTTTGGCGTACCTGTTGAAACCGCACGCATCTTTGAGACACTTGCGCCAGTGAATGTCGGCGACTACCCAAGCACGTTCGAGGATACCTCTGCTGGAAAAGTCGGCTCCAGTAACCCTTTTAACGCTTCCATGGTCTCGTTTGACGTAACCGCCACCGAAGGAGATGACCTGATCCAGGGCGGACCTGGCGCGGATTGGTTAATGGGTGGCGGTGGTGATGATATGCTCGTGGGTGGCGATGGGGCTGACTACCTTGTAGGTGGAACCGGCAACGACTTTCTGGATGGCGGTGCTGGCCGCGACTCGCTGAACGATGGCGCCGGGGACGATATACTCCTTGGCGGCGATGGGGCTGATGTCCTTTACAGTTATGATGGTGACGACTATCTCGATGGCGGCAACGGAAACGACCGGCTTGCCAGTTTTGGAGGCAATGACGTCATCCGGGGCGGCGCCGGGGACGATTGGATAGACGCCTCCAGAGACTGTTTCGTGGATGGTGGCGCCGGCTACGATATACTGGCGATCGAGTTTGGTAATTCGGAGACCCCGATCGTTTTTGATGCGGCGAGCGGGACGACCGCGACTGGGCTCACCTTCGTCAATATTGAAGGTATCTCCGCTCATGTGGCCGGCGATCAGGACAACCAGCTTCTTGGTTCCGATGCGAACGAGGCGTTCTTTTCATCATCCTCTGGCAATGACGTGCTTGTTGGTGGGAGCGGAAACGATACGCTCGTCGATCAAGGCATGTTGGAGGGCAGCGGAGACGATCGGCTTTTCGGTGGCGAAGGTAACGACAGGCTTCAGAATGATGGTGGGGGCGGTTCGGATGAGCTCACTGGCGGTCCCGGTGCTGATACCTTCTCCTGGTTCCTGATTCCACCATCTGGCGAAGGCGTCGATCGTATTCTCGACTTTGATGCTGCAAGCGGCGACAAGATCGAGTTTTCCGAAACCGCGCAAGGGGTTACAGGTATAGACGACTTTGACGCTTTCCTTGCGGCATCACACAACGTGGAAGACGGTGTCTACATCTCCTTCAATGGTGCTGATGATTTCGGCATCCTCGTAGAGAATGTGTCGCTCGCGGACCTGTCGTCCAGCGACATTGTCTTTGACGTTGGCGGTGCTTAAAGAAACAAAAGGCCATTGACGGCCTATCCTTTATAAAGCTCCGTTGGAAAAAAATGGGCTGGCTAAAAGCAGGCTGGTTTCGTGAACGTTAAGTGGATCTGAGCTTTCTTGACGAGCAAGGCGACCTGTTAGCAGCGTTATAAGTTTATGCCAGGACCTTATAACGAATTGACCGGAAATAAAAGCCCGGGAAACGGGGCTCAAGGTATGGTGATGGCATGTACCAGGGCTGGCGCAGAAAACAGGCTGGAAGGGCGGAGACTGACCATTACCCTTCAGTTGCACATCCTAAGCCCGCCTGAAAACGCAGGCGAGATTTTTTGCACTCGGGGGCTGACGGCGTTATACCCTGACAGCAGCTATTCCAATTCACAGCAAAAAAGCCGAATGGCCGCCTCGGACCCTATTCCGGACGTCCGATTTGAATGAGCGCGGGTTCTTGACTGGCAATCAGCGCATCTCAATAGCAGGTCCCTGCACGGCATTTGAGAATTGGGCAGTGGGGGCAGGGATCAAGAATCTTGACTTTGAATCAGAAACAGAAATTCGCCACTCAATTTGCTCCGCTTACTGAAATTCCGGTCGGACCCGCCCGAAACGCCTTGTTGAACCAGAAATGTGGTGGCGTGTGCCGGTCGGTTTGAATTTTCGTGCGGGCGCGAAAATTACCGCCAAGAGATTAGAACGCTGCGCGGCGCGCGAAATGACGACGTTAGCTTTTGAACAGATTATCGCTTTGCCATGTCGGGACGGAAGAGAGGAGGGGAAATTTCGGCGTGTAGGTAAGTTGGCTCATTGGCGGAAGTCCTCACGGCCCTTGCTGGAACCGGAAACCCTGCAGTCAGCGTTGGTGTGTCATTTGATCGGGAGACAGCTCAATGCAAAGCGACCCTGTACGCTCATCGCCTGGCCAGGATCGACGCGGTGTCAATATCCGCGCAGCAAAGCTAATGTGACAACGTGCATTGCCAAGGGAGGAACGCCAATGCCCCGATTTCTGGCTGTCTATACGATCAATCCGGAAGACCTCGCAGCCTTTCGACGCCTGTCAAAAGCCGAGCAGGATGCGGTCGATGCCAAGGGCATAGCCCAATGGATGGCATGGGAAGAACGCAATGCAGCAATCATCCTTGATCGCGGCGGTATGGTGGGGAAGACGACGCGGGTGACGAAGCAGGGCTTAGCAGCGGCCAAAAACCCGTTCTGCGGTTATCTTGTAGTGGAAGCTGAAACCGCCGAGGCTGCGGCACAGCTGTTTCTGGACCATCCGCATATCACGGTGTTTCCAGGTGACGGCATCGATATCATGCCCTTTGTGACATAATTTACTGCATCCATTCCTCGGCTGCCTTGCCGCATGGCACGGTGCCGAACTGGAAACAATCATGCGGGCGTTTGGTCACGAGAGCGCTGCATGATTGGCTCGCTGAAAAGACTTCCGCTAAGCACAATGCCGCTTCGATCAAAGTGCGCCAATTGCGCACAAAGCTGAAGAAGGGCCGATCAGTAGGCTTGCTTTTCCTATCCTGTAGTGGCAGAGCGGAATTCCGGCATCCACTTTTAGGAGAACACAATGCCGGATTTGTCCACTATTATGCTGTTTGCTTCTGCTGCTCTGGTTCTAACCGCCTCGCCGGGACCGGACATGCTGCTCATCACCTCGCGTAGCGTAAGTCAAAGCCGAATGGCCGGGCTCCTCACCTATTTCGGCATAGCGAGCGGCACTTACTGCCACGCCATCGCTGCAGCGCTCGGTTTGGCTCAACTCCTAAAGACCGTTCCTGCGGCCTATGAATTAGTTCGGTGGGCGGGATGTGCCTATCTGATTTATCTCGCAATCAAAACGTTGCGTGGCGATCCTTTGGCCGGTCTCTCAACAAAGGCGGTAGCGAGCATGTCGAGGCTTCGTATCTTCTCGGAAGGCTTGGCGACCAACCTCCTCAATCCAAAAATGGCGCTGTTCGTACTTGCGCTGTTTCCACAATTCACATCACCGGCGAGCGGATCAATCGTATTACAGATGTTGGGTCTGGCGACAATTTTGAACGTTATTGGATTTGCGGTGAACGGAAGCGTCATTTTGATCGTCGGCCGAGCAAAACGGGGTATAAAGCTCCCTCCGAAGTTTGCTCGTTTACCCAACTATTTTCTTGCGACTGTCTTTGCAGGACTGGCTTCTCGGCTCGCATTGGGAGGACGGAGCTGATCGGTGTATTATGTCCCCAGGGCGCGCGCAGCAGATATCATGTCCGATTTGCGCCCAAAATGCGAGATTGGTTGCCAGCTTCGAGAAACTCAACAGCGGTCGGTCAGCAAACATTTTGCCTAGCTGGTAACCGCTTCGTGGGCGAATGACGCCAGCTTATGAGTTGAATCGGCGAAGCAGTTACCATTGTCTTCAATTGCAATTCTAGAAATTTTCTCAATCTATTTGACGGCTGTAACCGCAGGCGGTGTCCATGCTCCTTCCACAATGGCAGCTTTTGGCCAATAAGATCGGACATAGAGGGAGAAAGCTTCTTTATCAGGAGATGGCAGCCAGTTGGCCTCCTTGTCCGGCCCAGGTGAGTTTGGCTGGATGTGGATGGTCAACGATCCATCTGGGTTATATTTCATCGTTTTGTTCTTGGTGCCAATTGAATACCGCTTGAGATCATTTGGCGCGAAAAAATGATTCTTGTTATAAAGCGTCAGCGACCAGAACCCGTTGACCGGTGGGGTCTCGTCCTTGGCGAATGTAACTTCATATGCTTGCGATCCATCCAGGCGTTTGCCGTCAGCGTCGAGGTCCTGATAAAAGTATTTCGTTTCTGTGGGCGCGTTGACAAAAATATTGGACTTGGCGATGGCTGTGCGTGTGAAGTAATCCGTTCCGAAAGAAGCGTTATTGTTTGTTGTGCTCCAGTGATGGGGTAACTGAATGCCAAAATTACGGAACTGAAACAGCGGTGTTATCAATTCCGCGTCAGCTTTCGATGCCTCATCGTCAACAGCTTCGCGCAAAGCTGGGTCTTTCTTGACTGCTTCGATAACAGCCTTGACCTGCGCATATCGGGCTTCCTCACCGGGTAAGGGTGGCGCATCGGCGAGCGCAGCAGGAAGAGCATCGAAAAATTTGCCCGGAACCACCCACGGCGTTTCGGCGTCAGCACCCTCTGCACCATTAACTTTTTTCAGCGTCTTCCAGTCTGTTGACTTCATGGTGCCGTCGAACTGATCCAGAGGATACATCATGACCCCCTTCAAAACATTCTGTATTTCGCTTCGGTCTTCCTGCGTGTCGTCCATGAAAACGCGCGGGATGACGTTGCCTGTATTGGTCGAAGCGCGAAACACTTTCGTAATTCCCTTAGGGATTTCGCCATGCCAGTCGGGTCCGACAAGGAGGTAAAAGCCCGGCGTTGTGCCATACATCTTGCCGAGCTGAGCAAACCCATCGGTCCTGGTATCCACGACTTGGTAAACCCAAAACCGGTCACCAAAATCTGGCACCTGGATAACAACAGGCGATTTGTCCAGAGCGACCAGCCCTCCGCCATAAACGACATCCTGATTGGGGCACGCGACCAGACGTACATCCGGCGGGAAGTAATCTGTGAGCATGGTCAGTTCATTTAACGGAGCCATCGGAGCCGCTCCGACATACATTTTTTCGGGGATTTCACGGTATGAGGCACGGCGATTGGCCATGTTCACAAGGGGCCATGCCCAGAAATAAGCGTCGCGAGCCACAAGGCGAGCATAGGCCTCTGTAATCTTCGTGCCGGGAACGGGACCATTCGGCATCGAAGCAGCTATTGAGGGCGACAAAGCAATAGGTTCGGCGTTGGCCGCTGTCGGGATCGCCGCTGATACAAAGCATAACAAAATAAAGCCTGCGGAACTATTCATTGCTCAACTCCTGTAAAATCATTTGGCAGGCGTGACAGCAGGCGGGGCCCATTCCCCATTTTTGACGGCATCTTTTGGCACATAGGTCCGAAATGTCAGAGAAAATGGCTTTCCATCTGGGGACGGTAGCCAGTTGGTCTCAGGAATATTCTTTGGTGGTTTTGGACCGATGGCAATTTTCAAAGAACCGTCAGCTTCCTTGTCCAATGCGGAATAACTATTGAAATTGTATCGCTTAAGATCATTAGGTGTTACGCGATAATCAGGCACGCCGACGAGTATGACCGACCAGTAAGCATTAACGACCTCCTGCGGTAACTTGTCTGCTGGAAAGTGTATGACATAACTGTTGGAACCATTGAGCGGCTTTTCCTCGGCGTCGCGTGTTGCAACGAAATAGATCACTTCATCTGTTGTGTTGGCCCAGATGCCTGCATAGTTTGCCACTGTGCGTAGAAGATAATTGTCACCGTAATTGCCGGTCTTGCCACCGCCTACCCAATGATTTCGATAGGGCGCGCTTTTGGTGAATGCATAATCAATAAACTGCGGGATGGTTTTTTCGCGAAGAAGCTTGTCAACTTTCGCCCGCGCTTCCGGCGAAGATGCGGCATAGTCCGACACAAACCGCGCCTGCTGCTGCATCTGAGCAGCAATTGGCGAGACATCGAACGCACTACCGATCTTGGCGTCAATATCGTCAAAAATCTCCGCCCCAATCAGATCTTTATTGTCAAATTTCGATATAAACGGCGGAGCGTCAATGACAGGATTGCCCAGCGTCGTAATCTTGAACGCTTTTTGCTTTTTTAAAGCGCCATCTGGATCACCTTTAAGTTCAACCCGTCCGAGCATCTTCGCTTTGTTCGAGTGCAGTTCAATCCGGCTCGTGTCTTGGGGTAGGCTGCCTTGCCATCCAGGCTTAACCAGAGCGAATTTGCCGGAGGGCTTGGACGGAAAAGTACGCTCATTGATATTGACGATCACCTCGCCCCACTCATCCAATATCTGCGCGGTATAGTATCGGTCCTTGATTTCAGGGATTTCCAATATGACAGGGGTTCGATCATCGACCGCAAACCATGCTTCGAGATAGGCGACATCGAAATTCGGATTGACGAAGTCGGCGGATCCGAGCGGATTGTACTTGATCTTGTTATATTCAAACCCTTCGCCAGCCCGGTCTGCATGCTCCTGTCTGATAACAAGGACGCGCCCCAGCAGATACAGATAAGCATTGGCAATCGTTGCCTCGTCTGGCTCCGGCGCACCGGCCTTCCCAAAGGCCGAAATTTCCATTGCCGTGAGCGCAAACGTTGCTGCACCCATTTTCAGCAGTGTACGTCGAGAATACTTCATCGCAATCTCCAGGAAATCCTGCAGAAGAGATCAGCGCATTAACGTGTGATTATGAAGTACGTTACGGTAAACTCGCACTGTCTCCGTAATTGCTGCGCGGTTTTAATTCGATAAGCTTTATCGCTGGATCGCACATACGTCTGCGGTCGGCGGCGATGAGGAAATTGCACCCACTATAGCACCAGCTACTCGACGACTTCATCAGGCACGTATTCTCAAACTCAAATGACTTGAACCAGCGTTCCAATGACCAAAATTCATCCACAACCCCGAAAACCGGACTGACTGCTTCGGTCCTCTTCTGGTCGTCCGAATTGGACGATCATGTTCTTGACTGGCAATCAGTTGCGCCGTTGGCCACATCGCACTCGGTTTCTCTTAGCTGACGACAACCTGTTATTATCCGTCGAGTATCAATTGGGTGTCCCGCCGTCTTATTGGCGGGCCATTTTTGTTCGCTTGATCTACTTATCTAATGGAGATCCAACGCTGCCTTTGGGAGCTCCACTTCAATTTGAAGTCCTGTCTCCAGCCAGTTCCGTTGCACAGTCGCCTCAAGTGCACCTGATAAAGCGGCTTCCAACCGTGTGCCAAACCCCTCATGTTCGGATTCCGCATTTGCATTCGCCAGAGTCTCGGACCACAGAATTTTGAAGGTTGTATCCGTTTCCTCAATAGTAACAAAAAGCTTCCCCACCGGCGAAGCGAGCGCCCCGTGCTTGGCTGCATTGGTCGCGAACTCATGCAGCAATAATGAAAGATTGCTTAGCTGGCGTCCAGACACCCCTGGGTTCGCTCCTGCCACCGAAATGTTCTCGCTATCATAAGGCTGCAGTATTGTGTGAAGAAGCGTATGAAAAGGAATGGTGGCCGTAACATCCTCCTCCCATCCGGGCATTGTGAGTTCATGGGCTCTGGCAAGTGATGCAAGCCTGGCCTGGACCCGTAACCGCAATTGCTCAGCCGTTTTTGCTTCCCGTTCGCTCAATGAAACAATCGCATTCGCCAAAGCAAATAGGTTTTTGATGCGGTGGTTCATCTCGCCCATCAGGAGGCGCTGTTGCTCCTGTGCCTTGCGTCGCTCCGTGATATCGCGGGCTATTTTGGATGCTCCGATAATTGTCCCTCCGGCGTCCCGGATCGGAGAGATCGTCAGAGATATATCAAGGAGCGTCGCGTCTTTTTTCTTTCGAACGGTTTCAAAATGATCGACCCGATTTCCTGCACGTATCTGCGCCAGAATTGCTGGTTCCTCGTGCAACCGATCGTCAGGAATAAGAACGGTAATAGGCTTTCCCAGGATTTCATCCGCTTCGTAACCGAATAATCGCTGGGCACCTCTGTTCCATGTTTTAATGTTACCGTTCAGGTCCTTGCTGATAATTGCATCATCTGAACCATCGATGATGGCAGCCAACCAGTCGCGCGGATCGAGTTCGGTATCGTAAAAACTTGTTTGCCATGCATATGCCCCTGAATAGGCATGCGCTGGCAATTGCATCTTACTGGCCTGATCCAGATCTTCGTCACTCATCGTCATTACCCCAACCCTGGATATGATTGCATCTAAAATACCCAAAATTCGAAAGGGATTGCTTTTTAATAACGGCGAGCCTGGCATTCTGGCAACTAAAAACGGTCTAACGTATGTTAATTGGTATATGCTTGGACGAAATAATCCCGAGTGTTATTAATCGGCACCCGAGAAAGGCCGGAAATTGCCCGCGAAGTTTGAACCAAAGCAGTCGGCTTTTCGTGCAGCCGTCAGAAAGCACCGGAACTCAATCGGGTTGCGCATGCTGTAGCTGAAGGACTTCGTGATCGGCGCTTGGATAGTTCAGGGACAAAACCGCTCGCGCTTTTTCTTGGAAATAGCTTTGCGCTTATTCATGGGCCGATCCTGTCCTTTGTTGATCTGAAAGCCGATGACTGAGTATTTGGGCAAAGTGGGTTTGCAGATGAAGCGGCCCCTGCATGTTTCGAGAAAGGGCCGCGTTCTTCTCTCTGGCTTCACTTGGTGTCATACCGAAACGCGCACGGAAGCTCCGCAGAAGCTGATTGCCGCTTGAAAAGCCTAGACTTGCCGCGATTGTGGAAATTGAGTCAGATGAACCACCTTTTCTGGTCAGTTTCAACAATGCTAGGTCCAGCCGCCTGTCCTGCAAGACCTTGGCTACGCCGCCATCGGTTGCGAAAGCACGGTAGAGATGGGCACGTGAGACATTAAAGCGACGCTGGATGAATTCAGGGGACAGGTCTTTCGAATGGATGTTCTGTTCTATGAACGCCAAAACTCGCTGTCGGAGAGATAAGGCACCCGGCCGCGGAGTGCGCGTCGCTTCGGGCATTTCACCTCGCAATGCAGCCGACAACAATGTAATGACTGCTTCCTGGACCGCAGTGACCTGTGCTTCGGAGAAAAGTGTTTTAGAAGAGACTGTCTCGCGGAGACAGGTTGTGATCATTCTGGTCAGAGGGTGCTCCGCCCTTAGAACGGCTCCGTGCAAGTTTCGTGCACCCACTTCCTTTTCGAGTTCCCAACGCGGAATGGCAAGTGACAGTCTCGAACCTGCATCGACTTCGCTCCTGAATATGTATGCGAGATCCAGAATACAGATGTCACCAACATTCGCGTTGACGCTAACTCCGTTGAAGTCACCCTTCATGCTACCCGAGAGAAAAACCTGAACAAGATAATGATCGAGACCACTCTGAATGATGATGCGACGGTCGCGGTTATAACGTTGCGCGTTGAACGACGATAACCCGATTTGGAGTGGGCCGAGAACACGAGACCGTATCGTCCCCTCCAGCGTGTTTACCCCGCCTTCCGAAACAGGCGTAGTATCAAAAATCGGCTTTGTAGCCTGCCGCCAGAAATCAATCCGAGTGTCAGCGTCGACCATTTCTGTCGAAATGAAAACCTCATCCGTCAATTACATCCCCTCCCGATATACGACGATTTAAACAAAACCGATGCTCCTAACAAGAGCACAGCCCAGTAACGCGGTGCGGGTTTGCATACAATTATGAGACCGCAGGGAGAACAATATGAGACATCACGCCGAAAGTGTATTCTATAATTAATAAGCAATGTTCGTATACTAACAATAATTCTGGGCCAATTTCGTCCATGCTGGTGGCTGAAATTTCCCGGCAAATGGTTGGACTGGTCGTTGGGGAGGGGCTGTAACTCCGTTATGATATCGTTGGTATCTACGTTTAGCTGTTGACTTCCATTTACAAAGCGTAGCTGCGTCGACCGTATCATGGGGTTAATATTGAAGTAATTGGGTTCTGTGATCGGTCGGTTCATTAATGCGGTGACCGATGGTCTCGTAACAGGTCCCGGCGGCCTGATTCCCCACCGAATTAGACTTTGAATAATGCGATGGGCGTTTCCGGCACCACGCCGGTCGGGCCAATGGTGCACGAGACAGAAGCGAGGGGATGGAATGAAGATCAATGACAGCGCCGCGGTGCCACGTCTATTATTGAGCGCAGCTTTAGTTTCGGCATTTACTAGTTTGGCGTGCGGTCGCGGCTACGCTGCCGATATATCGGCCGACAGAGAAACGGTTCGTACCATCGCCCCGGTTGGGGAGAATGATTGGAAGCTCATTCTCAGCCCCTATGTGTGGGGCACATCGCTTACCGGTAACGCCGCAGTGTTGGGAATTCCCGCAGATGTCAATGTCCCTTTTAACGAGACATTTAAAAATCTCAAATTCGCCTTCATGGGCGAGGCTGAGCTAACAAACGGATCGTTCGGTGTCTATCTCAACGGTCAATACGCTAATATCGGGACCGGTCGGAGCGTATATCCGATTGATATTAATACTGGCGTGACAATGACGACATTGGGCAGTGGCGTCTATTATCGCCTCTTCCAGACCACGCTTGGCGGAGAAACCGTGTCTGGCACACCGAGAACGTTTGCTGTCGAACCGACCGTGGGTCTTCGCTGGACGCAATTGACAGCAAAAATCGAGGGCGGTGGTCACAAGCTTTCCGGAAAAGAGAGCTGGATCGACCCATTCATCGGCTCTCGTGCAAGTATCGATCTGACTGAGCGCTGGAATCTGTTCATGGAAGGCGATGTCGGCGGTTTTGGTGCCGGATCGAAGCTGAGCCTAAACGGACAAGGTTATCTGGGTTACCGCACTACATTGCTTGGGCACAGCTCCATCATCCGCGTGGGCTACCGCGCGCTGTATCAAAACTATGAAGACGGAGGCTTCAAATGGGACGTTACCCAGCACGGTCCGGTGCTGGGTGTGTCGATGCAATTCTAATCTCCCTTTGCACCCCGATGACAAATCTATCCCAGAGATAAGACGAGGACTCACACGAATGGCGACAAAATCAATTCTGAAACAAATTGCGTCCAGTATCACGGCTGGCGCAATTTTGATCGGCAGCCTGGCATCAAGCGCACATGCGTGCACCGGGATCAAGTTGGTTGCGGAGGACGGAACGGTCGTCCACGCGCGGACGTTAGAGTTTGGCCTGGATCTGAAATCGGATATCATGATGGTGCCGCGTGGTTATGCCCGTACCGGCACAACGCCGGACGGTAAACCCGGCCTTAAATGGACCGCGAAATACGCTTCCGTGGGAATGAACGGAGCAGGCTTGCCCTATTTGTTCGACGGTGTGAATGAGAAAGGCCTGTCATCGGGAACATTCTATTTCCCGACTTCCGCAGGCTATATGCCCTATACTCCGGACGTTTCCGACAAGACTATCGCACAATGGGAAGTTTCTTCGTACATTCTGGAAAACTTCGCGAGCGTCGATGAGGTGAAGGCCAATATCGGCAAGATCGTGGTGCCGTCCGTCACGTTCTCAAGTTGGGGTTTTGCTCCGGAAGTACACTATATCGTGCAAGATGCTTCCGGGAACGGCATTGTATTAGAATATGTTGGCGGCAAGCTCAATGTATATGACGCCCCGCTCGGTGTCATTACGAACACGCCGGGTTACGATTTCCATATGAACAATCTGCGACAGTATGTGAACCTGTCCATGACTACCATGAAACCCATGCAACTCGGCTCGGTGACCATTGAGCCGACTGGTCAAGGCAATGGTATGCTTGGGTTGCCAGGTGACTTCACTCCGCCTTCTCGCTTCGTCCGCGCAGTTGCGTTCACGCAGGCCGCGCCTCCATCGAAGACAGGTGATGACGCTATTTTCCAAGCGTTCCACATTTTGAACAATTTCGATATTCCGAAGGGGTCGGCGCGCGACGGTACAAAAGACGAGCACGGCAATGTCGTGTCTGATTATACGACCTGGACGGGAGCGGCAGATCTCAAGGCTAAACGTTACTATGTCCGAACCTACGATAATAGCCAAATCCGCTCGGTTGACTTGATGAAGATGAACGTCGACGGCAAAGACATTGTCATGGTGCCGCTCGAAGGCAAGGAAACAATCGAAGACATCACGCCAGAAAAAAAATAATCACGAGCAATCCGCTCACTTGTGGGTGCCTTACAACTTGGGAAAATCGCCAGCCCGACACACTTGCTGAGTAACGCCTGTCTCGGAAATTAATATGCCGCGGGTCCAAATGCTTGCGGCATATATCTTTGTCTAGCGGATGGAATGTTGGGAACGCACCCCGACGCAGGAGCTGGGTGCGATTATCAAGGTGCAGACACTGACGGTGCGCCGATCGGTCGATTTCCGGTAGACAGGGCGCACGCAATGTTCAAATTCTTGACTGGCAATCAGCACATCTATCAATGGCAGGGGTCGGCGGTTCTTATCCGTTCAAGGCGTTAGGGTCGTACTAATGTTGCAGAGAAACTAATGTCTGATAAACAGATGGCAGGACAGGCCCGCAGCAATTTGATGTGCGGCCTCAGACACGTCGCAAGCAAAGCTGCTGACGTGTCTTATATCAAAATTATAAATCCTGTAAGCGCAGCAATTAAGACTTATGCTAGACGCCAATACTCGACCGCATGGCTTCCAACCGCTCCATGGCTATAACCCCGTCCGCAATGTTCGGCGCGGCCGTGTCCTCACCTTTCAGCGCCGGAATCACATCCGCTAGCAACCCGTGATAGCCTTTCGGATCTTCATTGGCGGCCGCCGTGAAGTTCGGTTTCCATGCCAGCGTATCACAATCGCTCGAAAGAGTGGCTTTGGGATCATCGATCTTGAAGGTCGGGTTTCGATTCCATCGCACGTCGATGACGTTGTCCACCTCGATACGTTGATGATCGCCCATAAGTTCGATACGCTCAACCGGTGTGCCACGCGACTGAATGGTCCCCATGGCGATTGTGCCGATCGCCCCGCATTCGAAATCGAACGATGTGTGAATGAGAAGTCTACCCGGTTCCTTTTCTACCTTCCTGGCAGTGAGTTTGCGAACTGGCGAAACGAGATGGGAAACGAGGTCCATATAGTGGACGCAGTGATGTAAAAAGAAGCCGGTATAGTCGACGTTCCCCGCAAAATAGCCGGGAGCTGTCATATAATAGCCGGTAAGCCCCAGTACGTCACCAAATTGGCCGGATCGGATGATGTTCGCGGCAATCTTGTTTCCGATGGAATAGCGCTTCATAAAGCCCAATAGGAGCGGCTTTTTGGCTTTTTCCGATGCCTTGAGAAGTTCGCGCGCACCTACCGCCGAGCCAGAAGGCGGTTTTTCCATAAAAACCGGCAGCCCGCGTTCCAGCGCTGCTTTTCCAAATGCCAGATGCTGGTCGGGGCCGACAGCCATGCCGATAGCGTCCAGACCGGGCGTATTCAGCAAGGTTTCTACGTCGCTGGTAAGCGTGCGGACGCCAAACTGTCTTCCGGCATTGGTGAGACGCGCTGCGTCTATATCACAAAGGGCCGCGATCTCGACATCATAACGAACAAGCTGTGGCAGCAGCATCTGGGTTGCGTGCACACCGCAACCTATCCAACCGATTTTGAGGGTCATCGACGATATTCCGTAAGAAGAAGATGGCTTTTCATAAATGCAGTACTGGCGGCGAGGCGATCACTTTCGTCCTCATGCGGAGCACGCCATTGAGCGAAAGGAACGCCAAAGCGATCATCCTGTCGTCGGAACGGCTCCAAGGAAATGGGCCCGGTGTAGCCGATTTCATGCAGCGCGCGACAAATCGCAACCCAGTCTGTTGCGCCGGTGCCGGGAAAGCCGCGATGATTTTCATTGGCTTGAAAGTGAACAACCAGTTCGCCCGCGAGCTTGATGGCTTCGGGTATCGAGCTTTCTTCCATATGCATATGGAAAGTATCCAGCATCAGCTTCACAGCAGGCTGATCGACTGCATCCAGCAGCTCTATAGCCTGCTGTGTAGTGCACAGAACGTCGCTTTCAAAGCGGTTGAGCGGCTCGACCGCTAGCAGGACATTGCTGCCTTCCGCATGTTGCCCGGCCGTTTTAAGAGCTTCAACACAGCTTTCCTTGCGCCGCAAACGCTCGTCTTCCGAAACAGGCTGTGGCGGACGGCCGGCAAAGACAAGCGGGTTGCCGGTTAGTGGTCCACCAACCACCTGCGCGCCCAGCGCATGAGCACAATCGACTGTATATTTAAGATAGTCGATACCGCCCTGACGGCCTTTGGCCTCGGACGACGAAATATTGCGTTCCAGATTGACACGTGCCGCGAGAACGACACCAAGCCCGGCATCATCCAGCGCCTTGCGCGTCTCTTTCAGATCAAGCTCGCCGGGTTCTGGAACCAGCAATTCGACGAAATCGAAACCATGCTCTCGCATCTTAGAGAACAGGGGGAAGTGCTCGGCCGTAAAGGGCCGCGCATATTGCATTGAAATCAACCCGATGGGGTTCATGGTCTTTCCTCGATTGGATGAAGAACGCGTAGAGATGGAAGGCATCAGCCTTTGACCGCCCCTTGTGTGAGGCCGCCGATGAGCCGTTTTTGAACGAGTAAAAAAAGAACCGTTGCAGGCATCGCGCCGACAACTGCGCCTGCGGCCAGCAAACCCCATTCAATCTGGTATTCGCCAATCAGTGTCTGAATGGCGACGGTAACGGGACGCACATTGCGCCCCCCAAGCGTGAGCGCATAGAGATACTCGTTCCAGGCCGTGATGAAGATGTATATTCCGGTGGAAATGATGCCTGGCATCATGAGAGGCAGGACCACACGCCGGAGAGCCGCAAGCCGTGAGCAGCCGTCGATCATGGCCGCTTCGTCGAGGCTTTTCGGAATGGCTGCTACATAGCTTGTCAGCATCCAGACCGAGAACGGGATGGCGACCGTGGCGTTTGCCAGAATGAGCCCGAAATAGGTGTCCAGAATGCCATATTTCCGCATCAGCACGAACAGTGGAAGGATCAGTAACACGATGGGAAACATGTTGATCAGCAGAAACTGCATCATGAACAGTTTGCGTCCGATAAAGCGGAAGCGGGATAGCGCATAGGCTGCGGTTACGGAAACAGCGAGACCAAGGACCACTGTGCCGACAGCGATAACAAGACTGTCGAGCATATTCTTATAGAACTGCGCCTTGTTGAAAAGGCGTTCGTAATTATCAAGGCTCCAGCCTGACGGAGACAATGATACGCTGCCAGAAGACAGCTGGTCAGTCGGCGTCAGCGACGTTAGAACCATCCAGGCGAATGGTGCGAGGGCAAAGAGGACGATGCAGGCAACCGGCAAGTCGGTTGTCAAAATACGCCTGAGGGTGCTTTGACGTTTCATTTTTCAACCTCACGCATTGTGCGGCCAAGATAAAGAACTACGATCACACCAAGCAGCAGTGTGAAGGTAACGGCAATTGCGGTGCCATATCCAAAATCCAGATTTTGCCGCGCTTTTACAAACGCATAGAGAGGCAGCGTGTAGGTCGAATAGCCAGGGCCACCGCCCGTCATGACGAAGATAACGTCCATCGAATTGGCGACCCATATGACGCGCAGCAAACCTGCCGTTGCGAGAACAGGAGCGATGCCCGGGAGCGTTACATTCACAAACTGACGCCACGGCGACGCACCGTCGATAGACGCCGCCTCATACTGGCTTTTGGGAATTCCCTGTAGTCCGGCAAGGATCATGATTGCGAAGAATGGAAAGCCTTGCCAGGTCAGTGTTGCGATGATGGCAAAGAGCGCAATGTTTGGATCGGCGAGCCATGGAACAGCATGGCTTATGACCGACACATTGAGCAGTATCTCATTGAGAACACCGGTATTCGGATCATATATCCAACGCCACATCAATGCGATAACGACGCTGGGCAGGGCCCACGGAATGATGACCAAGGCGCGCGCCAGACCGCGCCAGGGAAATTCCCTGTTGAGTAGCAAAGCGGTCATCAAGCCCAGTCCCATCTGAAGCGGGACTGTCAGGCCGATCCAGATGCATGTGTTCCAGAACGCGGCCCAGAACACCGGATCTTGAAGCAGTTTTATATAGTTGCCGATCCCTACAAAGGCTGTGGCTTTCGGCTTGAACAGCACGAGGTCATAGAAGCTCGTCCAGACGGCCTGAAGCATCGGCAGGAAAACGATCACCAAAGTGACGATCACGGCAGGGCTCAAGAGCCAATAGGGCAGCAGCGTTTTCTGTCTTCGACGAAGGGCTTTCGGTGCGCTGACAGAGGAGGGAACGGCGGACATAGGCTATCTATCCATGCTCGTAATCGTGAGTGGCTTGCGAAAAAGACTCTTGACGAGACGATGTGACGACGCTTCCGAAAGAGCGTCGCCACGAATAGGGGCTAGTTCTGGAACAGCTTGTCCAGTTCCTGCATCATCTGCTCGGATGTGATCTGCCCCGTCAGCGACCGCTGCATTGCGGTCTGCCATGCCGTATTGACGAACTCCGAGGTACCTTCATTCTGCGGCAGAACATGCGCGAATGGCAGCGAAGCGACCGTGGCGTCGACGAACCGGCGTTCATGCAGCTTCCAGTCTTTAGAGCCGCTTTTTGTAACGGTCATCTGGCCCGTGGCGCTATTGAAGGCAACGTTGTTCTCGCCTTCTGCAAGGAAGGAGATCCATTTCCATGCGGCGTCCTTCACCGTCGAGGACGAGAAGATCGCGAGAGATTCATCTCCATAGGAAGTCCAACGATTATTAGCGCATTCAGGCACCGGTACAGCGGACACCTTGTCTCCAAGGGCGGCGACAAGATCCTTGGAAGAGCCGATGTGATGAATGGTCATAGCAGTTTTACCGCTTTTGAAAGCAGCGATGATTTCCTGGAAACCATCGTTTGGCGCGGACGGAGGAATGACTTTATCCTTCTGGAGAAGATCAATCATCCACTGATTGGCAGAGATTGCGGAAGGTGTCGTCAGACCTCCCGGTTTCAACTCAGCCCCCTGCGAGAACACGAAGGCGCCCCATTGATCCCAGCCACCCTTGCCGCCGCGAAGACCGAAGCCATAACGGTTGGGAGCATCGGTCAACTTGATCGCAGCATTACGGAAATCTTCGCAGGTTTTAGGCGGTTCCAGCCCGGCTTCCTTGAAGAGATCGGCACGATAATAGAGATAGAGGACTACATACTGAATAGGCAAGTAATATTGGGTGCCATCCGCTGCTTTGTTCAGTTCAAGCAGGTTGTCGAGCAGATCGCTCTTTCCTGCCCAGCTATCGATGCGCTCGCCCAGTGGTTCCAGCGCGCCCATCTCGGTCAGCCGAGGCTGTGCGAACAGCTTGACCATAGCAGCGTCGGGCGCACTGCCGCCGACAATCGAAGTATAGAGATTGTCGTAATAGCTATTCCAGGGAATGTTCTCAGCTTCGATCTTGATGTCGGGATTAGCTTCTTCGAACTTGGCGATCAGTTGCGACATCGGATTTTCCGGATTGTCGAAATGATACCAGAAACGGACGGTTTCAGCGGCTTGCGCCGATACAGTCAGTGCAGCAGCAAATGCCGCACTGAGCATCAGAGATTTCAACATGTTATTCCTCCCATTTAATGTTGTGGCCTTTCCCGATCAGGCCATGCGGCTCAATGCCTGAGCTGCGTCCTCCAACGCTGCTTCGGCTGCCGTGAGTTCATTTGTGTATTGCAAGAAGCCGTGCACGACGCCTTCGTTAATAGCGAATTCGTCTTTACGACCGATCTTCAGAAGACGTTCATGCAGCGAGACCGTATCGGAGTAGAGGGGATCTATACCGGCGGCTGTGAGGTAGAGCGGCGGAAGACGTCCAAGCACCGTATCGTCGGCCTGAAGCGGGCAGGCAAGTGGATTGGACGCGATGTCATTCGAAGCCGCGTACCAGCCCCAGTAACGCTTCATTTTATCTGTTGTCAGTCCAGGGCCGTTCCTGAAAACCTGATAGGACGGTGTTTCGAAATCCATGGCATAATTGCCATAAAAAAGTAGAGCGCCTTGAGGAAGCGGCCTATCGCTTTCAACCTCGTTTAGCATCGCGGCAAGTGAAAGGTTCGCTCCGGCTGAATCACCTGCGATGTAGACAGGTCCACCTAATCCGTCGATTTCGCCGTCCAGCAATGCTCGCAGTGTGCCGATGACGTCGTGAAGGCCAGCAGGGAAGGGATTTTCAGGAGCGAGTCTGTAATCCGGCAGAGCCACGGTCATTCGTGTCTTTTCGGCAAGAACCCGCGCAAAGCGTTCGTGGGTGCTCGGGCTGCAGAACGCAAAGCCACCGCCATGAATAAACAGAATGGTCCCCGGTCGCCGCGTTTCCGGTTCGAGGATCAGAAGAGGCGTCTCGTTCGAGCCAACGGACGAGTCGGCGGCGACGCGGATCGACCGCATATCATGCATTCTGGGAAGATTGACGTTCCAGCGCTTATTGTTCTGTTCTGTTTGCGCACGGCCTTCCGCAGGAGGCAGCGTCATCGGATCTGGAGCCGCCGACAATTCAACCGCCAGCTTTTCGAGCAGTTCCTGCATTTCCGGTTGGAGTTCACGATTGAGAGCAAGGGCTGTCATGGGCGCGCCTCATCTGGGAAAACTGCCGGGCCAAGATCGACAATCGTTGCAATATGGTGCCCCATAGCCAATTGAGCCGCGGCAGCGTCGCCTACTTCGATGGCGTCGATGATGGAACAATGTCGTAGTGCCGTTCCGCGCAGATCGCGCTCGCTTCGGCTCTGCGAAATCTTGAAGCGGTGATTGTGCACCAGGCAGCGGTGGAGGATGGGATTGAGAGCTGGAAGATCTGCTTCCTCGAATATGCGCCGGTGAAAATCGCGGTCGATCGCCGCAAGGCGATATTCGTCTTCTTCTTCAGCAGCCTGCAACATATTATCCAGCATGATCCGAAGATCGTCGATCAGATGCTTCGATTGGCGGGCCATGACACGCAAAATTCCATTGCATTCTATCGAGTTGCGAAGCCGGAACATCTCCACGGCTTCGTCGGGAGTGCACAGGGAAACCTGCGTGCCTCGGTGTCCTTGCCGCAGAACGAGCCCCTCTTCCTGCAGCTGAAGCAGCGCTTCTCGAACAGGGCCCTGGCTGCACTGAAAATGTGCCGCTATTTCCAATTCCGTAAGATTGGAGCCTGCGGGCAGAGACCCAAGCATTATATCTTGCTTAAGCGCTTCAAACACGACTGCCGCTTTCGGAGGTCTGCTTTGAACGAGTTTCGATGAAAAATAAGCCACGCCGATAATCGCGCCTTCTTGCGTTTTAACTCAATTATCATTATTGATAATAATATTAATAAATGACGTCAAGCGGAAACTCTGGGAGGAGAGGGTATGATTGCCATCGCATTGGAGCGAATCCAGAAATCCTATGGCACCCATAAGGTGATCCAGGATCTGGATATTCAGATTGAGAGCGGTGAATTCGTTGTCTTGGTCGGTCCCTCCGGTTGCGGCAAATCAACTTTGCTTAGAATGATCGCTGGCCTTGAGGAAATATCCGGCGGCGAACTGAAATTCGGCGACACCGTGGTCAACGACCTTTCGCCATCGGAACGCAATATCGCGATGGTATTCCAGGATTATGCGCTCTATCCCCATATGAGCGTCGAAGAGAATATGGCCTTCGGGCTCAAGATGCGGGGCGCGAATGATAATGACCTGTCGTCGCGTATCAACGCGGTGGCGGAGACTCTTAAGATTGGGGAGTTTCTTGCGCGACGACCAGCGCAATTGTCAGGCGGTCAGCGTCAGCGTGTCGCAATGGGGCGAGCAATCGTCAGGCAACCAAATGCCTTTCTGTTCGATGAGCCGTTGTCAAATCTTGATGCCGCATTGCGTGTCGAAATGCGGCTGGAAATTGCGAAGCTGCACAGAACCATCAAGGCTACGACTGTCTATGTGACGCATGATCAGGTGGAGGCGATGACCTTGGCCGACCGTATCGTGGTTATGAACCGCGGAAATGTCGAGCAGATCGGAAAGCCGCTTGATATTTATCGCAATCCTGCCAGCCTCTTCGTCGCGCAGTTTATCGGCAGTCCAACAATGAACGCCATTCATGGTGTGTTGAGAAAGGAGAGTAATGAAGGCATTATATTCGAATATGATGCAAAATCCATCATGCTTGGGGTAGGTGGAAAAACGTTTTCTTATCCTAATCATGTCACCCTGGGGCTTCGTCCAGAAGATCTAAAGCTGTGCCTTACAGATGAAGCCTGGTTTACGGGCGAATTGGCGGTCGTGGAGCGACTGGGTAGTCAAATATTTGGCTATTTAGAAATAGGTCAGCCGAAGATGTTAACGGTCGAGTTTCCACGGGACAGTGAACTGGAAGTGGGAGCGATTGTGCACGTTGCTGGTGATCAGAATCGGATGCATTTGTTCGACGGCAACTCCGGCAAACGGATTTAGCTAAAAATTCTGAGGACTGAGGGTGCTTTGGCGGCCCGCATCTAGACTAATGTTGGGACTGCGATGTTCTTGGCATTGTGACGTGGTAGGGCCTACTCCTCATGAGGAGCGCTGCTGACATGTTCGCGACGAAGCAGATAGCAGGAGCAGAGTTCTAGATTTTTGGTCCCCCTGATGCGCAATTCGATGCGGATGTGAGAGATCGCACCAGGCCTTCGAAAGGCGAAGCACCTTCTGGTGCGTTGCCACACAACAAAATTAACCCCAAACCGTCCAGGCTTCTTTGGCTATCGCAGCCGCAAAAAACACTGCTGCTGTACTTCGTTATTTCCGTTTAACGTCTTACCTGCGTTATAAGAGTGATGGATCGAGCCGCAGCTGTCACGAGGGGGGCGTATTTTTCTTCCGCTTCCTCCGGCGTGTAGCGACTGCGGGAAACAGCAATATTGATTGCACCATAGGGATGGCCGCGAGCGTCCAGAATGGGTGAGGCGAAGGACAGATCTCCGTGGAAATACTCCTCAAAAGCTGTTGCATAGCCTTTGGTTGCGGCTTGTTTGAGCTTTGCGTTCAATTCCTCGCGATTCCAGGTGGTGTGTGGTGTGTAGGGATGTAAATGCGAACGATCTAACACATCATTCGCTTCCGTCTCTGATAGTGCTGAGAGAATGGCAATACCGGGTGCCGTACAATAAGCGGGCAGGCGCATGCCGGTGACGACATCATTATTCAATACGTGACGGCTCATAAAACGCTGCACGAACACGATGTCGGTCCCGTCGAGAACAGTCAAATTAACAGTCTCTTCTGTAGTTTTACTCAAATGTAGTAGGTAGGGCGTGCCGCGCTCCACCAACACGCTGGCGCGGCTGTAGTGGTAGCCGAAGTCCAGTGTCTTTACGCCCAGTTCGAAACGCTTTGTTTCGCTACTCTTCGTCAAGTAGCCAAGTTTGGTCAGCGTATAGGTAAAACGTTGTGCCGCGGAAATGTCTAGCCCCGTCTCTTCCGCGATCTGTGACAGACTAAGTGTCGGTCTGCTGCCATCAAAGGCGCGCATGACACGGAATGCTTTTTCCACTGACTGCACAAGCAATGGATCGCGATCGCCGTTTTCGCTTTCATTGATTGATTTTGCTGTCTTTTTCGCTTTCCGTACCATCCAAAACCCGCCTGAGATCATCTTGCATCAATAGCAGAATTATCAAGGCATCTGAAAAGATGCTTGACATTGTGATATAACAAAATCACGATACCATAATAATTATTGCAATGCAATAAAAATATATCGATAAGCGCATAATCCAAGGGAGAACATAATGGATCGCTTTATTCTGACTGAGCGTCGCGGCGAAGTTGGCATCATCACCCTTAATCGTCCGCATATTCTCAATGCCTGGCACAGTGCCATGCGTCGTCAGCTCATCGATGCCTTCGATGCGTTTGAAAGCGATGCCGATATCCGCGCTATCATCCTGACGGGTGCCGGTGATCGCGCGTTCAGTGCCGGTCAGGATCTCAACGAAACCCGCACTTTTGACGCCGAACGCGGCAAAGAGTGGGTTGGCGAATGGGAGCGTCTCTATGATCGCATGCGTTCGTTGTCCAAGCCGCTGATTGCTGCACTTAATGGTGTCGCTGCGGGTTCGGCCTTTCAGGTCGCTCTTCTTTGTGACTTCCGCATCGGCCATCCGGCTGTTCGTATGGGGCAGCCGGAAATCAATTCTGGTATCGCCAGCACGACGGGCCCCTGGATCATGCGCGAGATTATCGGTCTCGCCCGCACCATAGATCTGACGCTGAGTGGTCGCCTGATAGATTCCGACGAATGCCGTGCCATCGGCATCATCAACCGCATTGTGGACCAGTCGAAGGTTCTGGATGAAGCAATTGCACTCGGACGTGAGCTTGGTGCCAAGCCGCCGGTTGCCATGCGCCTCAACAAGCAGCGTTTCCGCGAAATGACGGAAGCAGGCTTCCGCGATTGTCTGGACGCCGGCTCGCGCATTCAGAAGGAAGCATATGCCTCAGGTGAACCGGCTCGCATGATGGAGCAGTTTCTCGCCGCTCGCGCTGCCCGAAAGGCATCCTGATGCAGCGCTGCCCGCCACGCAAATTGTGGCGGGCAGTCGCATGTCCTAATGCATAACTAAATGACCTGCCGGAGGGAAAACAATGAAAAACGGGAAAACGATTACACTTCATCGCCGCAATCTGTTGAAGCTCGGAGGCGGGCTCGGGATTGCTCTGGCTGCTCCAGCTATGCTGACGCGTCGTGCATTCGCGGCCGAACCTCTGACCGTTGCTGATCCGGGCGGCCCTTACAGCCCTGGTTATCGCAAAGCCTTTTATGATCCTTTTGAAAAGGCGACGGGCATCAAGGTCATCAACGTGGCGCGCGATGCCGAACCGACCGCGCAATTTCGCGCTATGGTCGAGACAGGTTCCTATAGCTGGGATGTCTGCACGCTGACACTGTCGGCGCGCGATATCCTCCAGAAGCGCGATCTGTTGGAGCCGATCAATATTGCTGCCGGGGATGTTCCCGGCCTGATGCCGGATTCGCTGACGAATGTCTGGCTCGGTGTCGATGTCTATTCGACGATCATGGCTTATCGTACCGACAAGTTCGACGATACCACCGCGCCGAAATCCTGGTCGGATTTCTGGAACGTCGAGAAATTTCCGGGGCGCCGGTCTTTGCGCAAGAACCCGATCGATACGCTGGAGCAGGCATTGCTCGCTGACGGTGTTCCGCTCGACAAGCTCTACCCGCTCGATATCGAGCGCGCTTATGCCAGTCTTGAAAAAATCAAGCCGCATGTGGATGTGTGGTGGACGGGCGGTGCCCAGTCGAGCCAGCTCATCCAGAGCGGCGAAGTGGACATGATTGCTTTGTGGAACGCCCGCGCGCAGGCCGTCATCGACGGTGGCGCTCCCGTGAGAATCGGCTGGAACCAGGGCCTCTATTCCATTGAAGGCTGGGGTATCCCGAAAGGCTCGCCGCGTGCCGACAGTGCGCGTCAGTTTGTCAAATTCTGCACCGATCCGAAGCAACAGGCGCTGTTCACGGAATTCCTCGCTTACGGCCCGACCAACCTGAAGGCCTATGAGCATATTCCCGCAGAACGGGCATCGTCACTGCCGACCTTCGAAGCCAATCTGAAACAGATGAGCATTGCCAGGGAAGACTGGTGGAGCGCCAATCGTTCCGAAATGACCGAGCGCTTCAATGCCTGGATACTGGGATAAGCTGAACTGAAGGTGACCGACGCGGTCTCCCAGAAGACACAATACGCAAAAACAAAAGGTGGAGCAGCGACCATAATGGCCGCTGACTCCGGGTTAAAAGGGAACGACATGCTTGCCAAACCCGAACAGGCTCTTCAGCCCAAACTTCTCGTTGACGGACTCTCCAAGCGCTACGGTGAAACCACCGCGCTTAAACCGACGACTATTGCGGTGCAGCAGGGCGAGTTTCTTACACTTCTTGGACCTTCAGGATCCGGCAAGACGACGCTGCTTCAGATGATCAGCGGCCTTGTTTTGCCCACGGAAGGCCGCCTTTTCATTGATGCCAGGGACGAAACCGATACGCCGGTGCATAAGCGCGACATCGGCCTTGTTTTCCAGCACTATGCGCTGTTTCCACATCTCACTGTCGAAGAAAATATCGCGTTTCCGCTGAAGATGCGCGGCCAGAAATCTGCCGATGTAAAGGCGCAGGTACAGCGCACGCTGGAAATGGTGCAGCTCGGCCATCTGGCTTCGCGGTTTCCACGTGAGCTTTCGGGCGGCCAGCAACAGCGTGTGGCGCTGGCGCGCTGCTTTGTCTACCAGCCCTCCATCATTCTCATGGACGAACCGCTCGGCGCGTTAGACAAGAAGCTGCGCGAACATATGCAGTTTGAAATCAAGCGGCTGCATCGTCAGACCTGCGCGACCGTTGTTTATGTGACGCACGATCAGGAAGAGGCGCTGGCGCTTTCGGACCGGATTTGTCTGATGAACCATGCCATGGTCGAGCAGATCGCGCCGCCACAGGAAATCTACTCCCGCCCGACAACCGCTTTCGCAGCAGACTTTATCGGCATCTCCAATATTTTCCGTGGCAATATCGAAGCGGGCACGGATGGTTGCAAGCATCTTGCAACCAAGAATGCGAAGCTTCTTCTCGACAAGACATGCACGGTCGATGGCGGCGAAATGGCTCTCGTCGTGCGGCCGGAACATCTGGCGCTCGGAGATACCGGAGTGAACCGTATCAGCGGCCAGGTTGCGGAAGTGGTCTATGCCGGGTCCGAAACGCGTGTGTTGGTTGACGCCGCCGAAGCACGTCTTCTGACGGTGCGTGTGTTGCCGGGACAGCCTATCCCTGCGCTGGGCGAAAACGTTACATTGAGCTGGCAGCCTGAAGCCGCCGTTCTGGTGACGCCATGAGTGTAGCTGCAGTTTTCCCAGCGGGTGCGACGACGCGTTCCCGTTTCCGGTTCGGTCCGCTCTGGCTTGCTCTGCCGGGGCTCGCCTTCCTGATCATCTTCTTCCTTGTGCCCGTTGCGCGCCTGATGGGGCTGAGCTTCGAAAATGCCGATACGGGTGCGATGACGGCGGCGCATTACACGCGAATCTTCGACACGGATGTCTATTTTCTCGTTTTGCTGATTACGTTTCGCATCGCTGCTCTGACCACGCTGTTTTCGCTTCTGTTCGGCTATCCACTCGCCTACTGGCTGTCGCGTCTGCCGGAACGCAAACGCGGTCTCATGATCCTGCTGGTCATGGTGCCGTTCTGGACGAGCTATCTCGTCAAAAGCTTTGCCTGGGTTATTCTGCTCGGTCGCACCGGCGCGATCAATCAGCTCGGCCTCGGCTCCGGTGTCATCGGCTCACCGCTCGAAATGCTGCATAACGAGTTCGGTGTCATGATCGGCATGGTTCATGCCATGATGCCACTGGCCGTATTGACCATGCTGCCAGTTATGAGCGGGATTGATCGCAGGCTGACACAGGCTTCGGGCACGTTGGGGGCGGATTCGGCCAAGAGTTTCTGGCTGGTCTATTTCCCATTGTCCCTGCCGGGGGCAGCAGCAGCCGGGCTTCTAACCTTCATTTCTTCCCTCGGCTTTTTTATCGTTCCAGCCCTTTTAGGCGGACGTCAGCAGACCATGCTTGCGCAGCTGATCATCGTGCAGGTGCAGGAAATACTGAACTGGGCTTTCGCGGGTGCACTGGCTGCCATGATGCTGGTTGCTGCCCTTGTCACGTGCTGGGTCTATGATCGTGTTTTCGGTCTCTCAAGTCTTTCAGGCGATACGGGCACCGGTCGTAAGGGCAAAACCGGTATTCTGCGAAATATCGGTTTGCGTATTCTGGAAGTCTGTGCGCTTGCGTCAAGCAGCATTGCAACCGCTGTCCGTACGTTGCTCGGACAAGCCGTCACAAAGCGTCTGATGGGACTGTATTGCTTTCTGTCCTGCGCATTTCTGATGCTGCCGACGCTGATCGTGATTCCGATTGCGTTCACCAGCTCGCAGTTTCTGGAATTCCCGCCTCCCGGCTTCAGCCTCGACTGGTTCCGCGCCTATTTCACCTCCGATCTCTGGTTGTCTGCGACCTTGCGCTCCTTCGGTGTGGCCTTTGCAACGGCCATCTTCGCGACGGTCATTGGTGGCTTTGCAGCGCTGGCATTGGCGCGGTCGCGGTCACGTTGGGCCGGGCTGATCTTTGCCTTCTTTCTCGCTCCCATGATCGTTCCCCGCATAGTTATTGCGGTCGGCCTGTTTTATCTGTTCGCCCAGATCGGACTTGTGGCCACCAATACGGGTCTCGTAATCGGCCATACGGTGCTGGCTTTGCCCTTTGCCTTCGTTGCGATTGCGGCAGTCTTGAAAAGCTATGACTGGCGTCTCGATCAGGCCGCGGCAACGCTCGGTGCGAACAAGGTGCAAGCGCTGCGTTTCGTGACCGTTCCGCTCATCCGCAGCGGTCTGACGGCGGCGTTTCTCTTCGCCTTTATTACCTCCTTCGACGAACTCACGGTTGCGATCTTTGTCAGTGGCGGCATCAAGACCACTTTGCCTAAACAGATGTGGGACGACATGATCCTCCAGCTCAATCCGACGCTTGCCGCTGTATCGGTCGTCGTTTTCCTCATCGTCACAACGCTTCTTCTGGCGGCGGAAAAACTCCGCCGCTCCTCCTGATCAAAAAGAGTGTGCCTCCCATGACTGTGAAATTTGAAGGCTTCCTCGGAAGCTTCCTGACCAAGGCTGCGCAAAAGCCCGACCAAAACTTTGCCCTATTCAATGGCGAACCGATCAGCTTCGCTGCCATAGAGCGGAAGTCAGCCGCGCTTGCGGCGCATCTCAACGCTCGTGGGCTGAAGCACGGTGATCGTGCTGCGGTCATGATGCGTAACTCGGAACTTTCGTTGCCGATCTTGTTCGGCCTTGCTCGCGTAGGCATAGTCTGGGTGCCGGTCAATGCGCAGCAACGAGGCGAGGGGCTGCGCTATATTCTGGAGCATTGCGAAGCGGGCGTGGTCATTTGCGATCCCGATGCACGGGAAACCATCCGCGAAAGTGGCGCTGAGATACCGGCAGATGCTTTCATTCTGACTTCGGGTCAAGGATCGCTACAAGATATCGTTGCCCAGGAAAGTGCAAGCTTTACCGGTGATCTGCCCACAGCGAACGATCTTTTCGCCATCATGTACACATCCGGCACAACCGGACGGCCAAAGGGCGTGCTTGTTACCCACGGGATGATGCGACTTGCTGGAGAAGCCGTACGGCAACTGACCATGGTGCGGCCGGGCGACGTCTTCTTTGTCTGGGAGCCGCTTTATCATATCGGCGGCGCACAACTCATTGTCCTTCCCGCGCTGGAGGACGTCACACTGGCGATGGTCGACCGTTTCAGCGCCAGCCGTTTCTGGGCACAGGTTCGCCAATATGGTGCAACGCATATCCATTATCTGGGCGGTATCCTGCAAATATTGCTGAAGCAACCGGAAAGCGCTTCCGATCGGGATCATCCGGTACGGATCGCTTGGGGCGGCGGTTGTCCGAAAGAAGTCTGGCCGCTTTTCCGTGACCGCTTCGGTGTCGAGATGCGCGAATGCTACGGCATGACCGAGGCTTCCAGTATCACCACCTGTAATGATAACGGAACGGTCGGTGCAGTTGGCAAGCCGATGCCATGGTTCACGATTGAGCTTCTTGATGAAACCGGCCAGCCCGTGGCTGACGGCGAGAAGGGGGAGATCGTCGTGCGTTCTTCTATCGAAGGCGCCTTGTTTCAGGGTTATTTGCACAATCCCGAAGCGACGGAAAAAACCCTGCGCAAGGGCGCACTTCATACCGGCGATTCCGGTTCATTCGACGCAGACGGCAATCTCTGGTTCCACGGTCGCCTGACCGACAGTGTACGCTGTAAAGGTGAAAATGTTTCCGCATGGGAAGTCGAACATATTGCGGGCGCGCATCCATCGGTAGAGGATTGCGCGATTGTCGGCGTTGCTGCCGAATTTGGCGAGCAGGACATAAAGCTGTTCGTCAAGCCGAAATATGGTTGCGAAGTCGACCCAGCTACGCTTTCGGCGTGGCTGTCGAGCCGTCTCGCACCCTATCAGAATCCACGTTACATTGCCGTGATTGATGAGTTCGAGCGTACGCCGAGCCAGCGCATTATGAAGCATAAACTGTCAAAGGAACTCGGCGATTGTTGGGACCGACATGAGGTAGCACTCGCTCCGGGCGAGTAGCCAAAGCGTAATGGCCTCTCGAATGAGTTGGTAGCATTTCCAGTGCCTTCAAGAAGCGATCCGTTTTATTCGGTGAACCCTCCAGTTAAATCAAACCGCCGGGAATTCCAATCGACTTCAAGCGCTAAATTGCTGGCCTTCGCGGATTTCGCGAAGGCCAGGTAGCGCAAAGATCCTGATATTCTATCAATGTCAGCCCGGTGAAATCCCAGGGGATAATGGTGGAGCGCACTCTCTGCGTGGTGGGTAGCTCGATTTATTAGCCGATGTTGCGGCCTTAGGCACTTGTTGCCACTGCTTCTGAACGATGCGGCAGTAACAAGCTGGTTGGTTGTGCATTTGGCTCATCCTGTTGGAGATGAGTGCCATTCTCCTCAGCCGTCACTTTTTTGGAACAGACAAGCCGCGAGGTGGGCTATGTCTCGATCGTGAGGAATCTTGACTGGCAATCTAAAATACCTCTCTATTAATCGAAATATCGTATTGTGAGCTGTGCCAGTCGAAGTGCGAAAATAAGGCACACCTAATAAGGATAGGTGCTTTGGGAGCAGCTGGGTGAGGCCACCAGTCGGCAAAAGGCCCCGTCAGAGGCCGTTGAAGAATGTGCTGAGCCGATCCATTGCCTGTTCGAGCCGTTCGTAGCTTTCCGAGCCGAAGCAGACCCGCAAGTGGCTGTCACCCGATTTGCCGTAAAAGCCACCAGCCTCAACAACAACGCCGGCTTCCTCAAGGATCATGTCGGCAGCCTGTTGGGAGGTGAGGCCCGTGCCGCTAATGTCTGGAAAGGCATAGATTGTGCCTTCCGGGCTCTCGCATGTCACGCCAGGCATCTGGTTGAGGCGGCTCACAACGAGGTCTCGTTTGCGGCGATCGTCGGCGACCATATCGTCAAGAATAACAGCCGGGCCTGTGACAGCTGCCAGAGCGCCATACTGAATAAAGGTGTTGACGTGAGTGATCTCGTTGGCCGTTAGCTTGAGGAAGGCTGGCATCAGGGATGCATCGGCGACAAGATAGCCCAGCCGCCATCCGTCCATCGCATAGGCTTTGGTGAAGGCGAACATTGAGATGGTGCGTTCTTTCATGCCCGGCAGCGCTGCGATTGAGATATGTTCAGAACCATCGAACAGGATCTGCTCGTAGACTTCGTCCGAGACGATGACGAGATCATGCTTGATAGCCAGATCAGCCAGAACTTCCAGTTCGGCGCGACTATAGACACGGCCGGTCGGGTTAGAGGGGTTTACCAGCACGATCATACGCGTACGCGCTGTAATCAGAGGTTCAATCAACTCGCGGCTAATGCCGAAATTTGCCTTGGGATCAAGAGGGGCCAGCACGACGCGAGCTCCGGTCATCTCGATCTTGTTGATGTGCTGCGGATAATAAGGTTCCAACAGAATCGCCTCGTCGCCTTCGTCGAGAAGAGCCATGAAGGCAACGAAAGATGCCTGGGTAAGACCGTTGACCATGAGAATTTCATCGGGTGTCACATCGATCTTGTTGTAATCGGCAAGCTTCTTCTGCAGAGCGTTGCGTAACTCTGTCTCGCCGCGCATGTCGCTGTAATGCACGTGACCGTCGCGCAAAGCCTTGATTGCGGCGTCCTTGATGTGCGCAGGCGTGTCATGGAAGGGGCGGCCGAGTTCAAGATGAATGAGGTCAACGCCGGAGGAAGCCAGCGCGGCAGCCTTCTGGAACATACCGAAACTCTTGGGAGAGGTTTGCGTAATCCGCCGCGCAAAACGTGCCATCTGATCATTCCTGTGCTGGTCTATCTTGATCCGGGTTAAGGTTCCGGGTCGTTGGCGCAGACTTCTTATCGAGGTTTGAGCGTTTGATCAAATGATATATTGGCTTGTTTTCGCCTCTGGGGCATGTAAAAGTTCGGCATAGTATTGTTCGCCAATCAAACAAGGAGTCCGTTTGTTGTCACTCGACGAAGGATTTGGTCCCGTTTCCGGCCGAGTGACCGTACAGGACGCTGTCTACCTGCAGTTGCGTGAGGCGCTACTGATCGGTCGTTTTGATCCCGGTCAGGTGCTGACCATCGCGTCGCTGTCGCAGACATTCGATACCAGCCATATGCCAGTGCGCGAAGCATTGCGGCGGCTTGCAGCGGAGAAGGCTCTTGAAGTGGCGCGCAATGGTTCGGCGCGGGTCCCGCCGGTCAGCGTCGCCAGGCTTGACGACCTCTGTCAGGCGAGAGCCACGGTGGAGGGTCTTGCCACTGAATTGGCGGCGCAAGCGATCACTACGGAGGAAATCGAGGCGCTGGAGGCCAATATCGTCCTTCACGAAGCTTGCGCTGGCGAGGAGCAGGTTTACGCAATGCTCGACCGCAATCGTGAGTTTCATTATCTGATCTATAAGGCCTCCCATTCCGAAGTTCTCATGCAGCTTATAGACACGCTATGGTTGCGATATGGACCGTATATGCGCATGTTGTCGGCCTATGTGCAGCCGCGCATGAAGGCACAAGGCGACAAGGCTTATACACGGAATCACCGGCGTATCGTAGCGGCGATGAAATCGCGTGACGCTGGCCGTGCCCGCGAAGCCATGGTGTCGGATATACGCGATACGCAGGATCTTTTGCGCACGTTGATCGCGGAATAATGCCGTTGATGTGGCTTCCGAGCTTCATGGTCTTTTTCAAAATGATGTAAATAAGTCAGTGATTTAATATGGATTCAGCGTAGCGCAGAATGCAATTTTGCGGTTCGCTCAAGTAGCCGGATTGACGTCGTCCGAATACTGTGATCTTTTGATCAAAATATTTGAGGGCTAAAATGTCTGACTATTTCCTCTATCATTCGATCGGCACTTTCCCCGGCAAGGCGGAAAAGATGGGGGATGCCTTGTCCGCTTTCTCCGCCGTTTGGTCTGCGGAGGATGATGGCCAATGGCCTGCCGCGCTTGCGGCCCGTCAGACTTTCATTGATGCGTGGCGCGGTGTGATCGATGCGCCGGAAGGCTCGCTGACCACAGCCGAGAATGTGACGACGGCGCTTTACAGTATCATCGGTGGACTGCCGGAAGAGCGGTTGCGTGGTAAGCGGTTGCTTGTTGCCGCCGATTGTTTCCCCAGTCTGCATTTCATGCTGGCCGGTATCGCAGAGCGCTTTGGTTTCACATTGGACACGGTGCCTATGCGTCCCGGCGAGGCTTGGGTGCGCGATGAGGACTTCATCGCACGCTGGCAGGATGATGTGGGTGTTGCGCTGCTGACATTCGTTTCATCCACCACCTCACATAAGGTCGATGTTCAAGCCCTTTGTGCACATGGTCGGGCGATGGGAACACTGGTCGGTGTCGATATTACACAAGGCGTCGGCGTTTTGCCATTCTCAGTCAAGACAATTGAGCCGGATTTCGTCGTTTCCACCTCGCTGAAATGGTTATGCGGCGCTTCGGGTGCGGGGATCGTACAGGTCAGGCCGTCATTGCTGGCTGATCTGCGGCCAGAGCTTCGCGGCTGGTTCAGCCAGGAGAACCCGTTTTCCTGGGATCTCGACGGGTTTAGCTTTGCGGATGATGCGCGACGCCTGGATCACGGTACGCCCGCGATACTGGCGTCTGTCGCCTCTCTGCCGGGTATCCAATGGGCGATGGAACAGGGCGTCGATAACATTCGTGCGAATAATCTGGTTAGCGCTCATGCCATCATCGCACGTGCACAGAATCTCGGTTGGAAGCTCGTTTCCCCTGTCGACGATGAGCGACGCGGCGGCAGCGTGATGCTGACTCTGCCAGCCGAAGTTGTTCCGGCGGCGGTAATATCGGCGTTGCGCGAGCAGAAAATCTATTGTGATGCGCGCGGTAGCACGATGCGGCTTTCGCCGGGTTGGGTTACGTCAGCCGATGCGGTCGACCACCTCTTTACTGCGCTGGAACGTATCGTACCCAAACAAGCTGCCTGATGCAGTGACGGGCACAGATAATTATCGATCATAATCAGAGACAAGAAGTCCAGAGAGGAACCATGTTTAAGAAAGTCGCTATTCTGACAGCTGCAGCCCTGTCGTTGATGGTTTCGTCCGCATTCGCGGACGGCAAGATTGTTGTCGGCTCCTATGCCGCCAACCCGCCATGGGAATTCAAGAACGAGAAGGGCGTCTTCGAGGGCTTTGAGGTCGATGTCGCTACCGAAACCGCAAAGCGCCTCGGCATGGATGTTGAATTCCAGCCCCTCGGCTTTCAGGCACTGTTTGCCGCCACAAGTTCGGGCCGCGTCGATTTTGCCATTTCGTCGATTTCGGTCACGAACGAACGCCTGAAGACGCAATCCTTCACGCAGCCCTATTATGACAGCGACGGCACTATCGTTGGCAAGGCCGATTCCTCGGTCAAGACATTGGAAGACCTCAAGGGCAAGGTGATCGGCGTTGTCGCGGGCACCACCGGTGAGAGCTGGGCAAAGGAAAATGCCGAAAAGCTTGGCATCGCTGATGTCAAAAGCTATGCAGCTCAACAGGATCTGCTGCTCGACGTGCAGACCGGTCGAATTGTGGGTGGCGCCGGTGAACTGGCCGGTTTCCAGTACGCGATTCAGAAGATGCCAGCTCTGAAGGTTCTCGTTCGTATCCCGACGGGTGAACGCTTTGCCATGATGGCCAAGAAGGATCTTGAAATCCTGCCGAAGGTCAATGACGAGATTTCCAAAATGAAGGAAGACGGCACTCTGGCCGCCATCCACAAGAAGTGGTTCGGTGTCGAACCGGATGCCGGCACGTCGACCGTCAAGCCGATGCCGGTTCCATCCGCGCAGTAAACACAAGCGGCTGCGTCAGGTTCACTGGCGCAGCCGCCTCTCAAACCACCTCAGGATTTCCGGATTGACGCCATGGGTCTGATCGAAACGTTTTTCAATTGGGACATTCTCGTCCGGTCCTTTCCGATCTTGCTGCTCGGGCTGGGTAACACGCTGCTTCTGGGCATAACCGCAATTTTCTTCGGTAGCCTTTTCGGCCTGCTACTCTGCTTTGTGCGCCTCTACGCGCCCAAGCCGTTTCAATATATCGCCATTGGCTATATCGATATCTTTCGGGCGCTGCCGGTTCTGGTGGTTCTGATCCTCATCTACTACGCACTGCCTTTCGTCGGCATTTCGTTCTCGTCCTTTACCTCGGCGACGCTGGCGCTATCCATGGTGTTGGCGGCTTTTACGGCTGAAGTTTGCCGCGCCGGCATTGAGAATGTGCCAAAGGGCCAGTTCGAGGCGGCGGTTTCGCTTGGCCTGCCTTTCTGGCAGGCTATGCGCAAAATCATCCTGCCGCAGGCGCTCAAGGTCATGGTGCCCCCATTGACCTCCAATTGTATCTCCACCTTCAAGGATACGGCACTTGCTTCTGTGGTTGCCATGCCTGACCTGCTCAAGCAGGCCAACGATACGCAAGCGTTGATGGCCAACCCAACGCCTTTGATCGGCGCCGCAATCATCTATTTCGCTTTCCTCTGGCCGATGGTTCGTCTGGTCGGCTATCTCGAAAAGCGCAGCGCTACCGCAAAGACTGTGCGCTGACGCTGACAAAACTGGTTTTTACGATGACCGATAAAATCTCCGCAAAATCGACCGACCGACCAGCCATCATCATGCGTGGCATCAACAAGTGGTACGGTGATTATCACGCGCTTCGCGATGTCACCCTCTCTGTCGCGAAGGGCGAGCGTATCGTCATTTGCGGGCCGTCAGGCTCGGGAAAATCAACCACCATCCGCTGCATCAATCAACTGGAAAAGCATGAAAGCGGCTCAATCGTCGTTGACGGCATAGAGCTTAACGGCAAGGGTCCACAGCTGGACGCAATCCGCCGCGAGGTTGGCATGGTGTTCCAGCATTTCAATCTGTTTCCGCATCTGACGATCCTGGAGAACTGCACCATCGCTCCCATGACGGTGAAGAAAATCCAACAAAAAGAAGCCGAGGAGCTTGCCCGCAAATATCTCGAGCGTGTGCGCATCGGCCATCTGGCTGATCGCTACCCTTCGCAGCTTTCGGGCGGCCAGCAGCAGCGCGCGGCAATCTCGCGGTCGCTTTGCATGCAGCCCAAGGTGATGTTGTTTGACGAGCCGACCTCGGCGCTCGATCCGGAAACCGTGGGCGAAGTCCTCGATACCATGATCTCGCTCGCCGAAGACGGTATGACCATGCTGGTCGTGACCCATGAAATGGGCTTTGCACGTCGCGTTGCTGACCGGGTGATCTTCATGGATCACGGTGCGATCTGTGAGGAAGCAAAGCCGCAGGATTTCTTCACTGCGCCGGAGAGCGAGCGAGCTGCAGCCTTCCTCCAGCAGATCATGCACTAGCCGCGAAAGCAGCGCCGACATTCGTTTGGGAGAGTATCTCGATGCCTACAGCTTTTGAAAGCGCCGGAGCGTTTCCGGTGGACCGCGCGCGCGCTCATTTTCCGGCTTTATCCCTGCCGGGCAATCCGATCTTCTTTGATAATGGTGCAGGCGCGCAGGTGCCTCAAGGCGTGATTGACGCCGTTAGCAACCACATGCTGCACCGCATGGTGCAGCGAGGAGGGCGGTACGCATCGAGCCGCGCGGTGGATCAGGCTATAGCTGATGCGCGCCAGAGCGTTGCCATTCTCGTCAACGCCTATGATCCAGCCGAGATTTCTTTCGGCATGAATGCTACCTCCTTCATCCGGCTCGTCAGTCTGGGCATCGCCAGAATGATCGAGCAACGCAACGAGATTGTCATTACCGACATGGATCATGACGCCAATATCTCGACCTGGCTGGCGCTTGAAAGTCAGGGCGTGAAATGCGTCTGGTGGAGGATGCGCGAGGACGGCAACCTGCATGTCGATGACCTGAAGCCGCTGCTGAACCAACGCACACGCCTTGTAGCCGTCACCGTGGCCTCGCATTCCATCGGGTCGCTTGTCGATGTCCGTCGCGTCGCGGAGTTGGCGCATGCGGCTGGTGCGGAAGTCTTTCTCGATGCCGTCCATTATGGACCACATGGCCTGATCGACGTGCAGGCTTGGGATTGCGACTATCTTGTCTGCTCAGGCTACAAGAATTTCTCTCCGCATATGGGCTTTCTCTGGGGTCGGTTTGAGCTGCTTAGAGCTTTGCCGACTTTCAAAGAAGATTTCATACCCGACGTGCCACCACACAAGATCGAAGTGGGCACTTTCACCTATGAAAATGCCGTGGGTATGGGGGCAGCAGTTGACTATCTGGAAGCGCTTGGCCGTAACTTTGAGGCATCGTCCGGGCAGTCGCGTCGCGCTGATCTGGTCGCTGGCATGGCAGCTGTCAGGGCCTATGAGATGACGCTGTCGCTTTCTCTTCTGAAGGTGCTGAAATCGCATGGTGCCATCATCTATGGGGTGTCAGACGAGGCACGCATTGCCGAACGTGTGCCGACCTTTTGCTTCAACGTGCCGGGCAAGCAGCCTGCCGACGTCGCTCAGGCCATGGCAGATGCGGGTATCATGATCCGCGACGGCCACCTGTTTGCGCCGCGGTTGATGACGAGGTTCGGGCTCAGCATGGATAGCGGCGCGCTTCGGGCAACCCTGGTGCACTACAATACGATGGAAGAGATCGCTCACTTCGACAGGGTACTGAAAGCAATTCGGGATTGAAAGCAATTCGCTGTCAATAATCTGGCGCATCGGATTTGCGCCGGTCATGCCCGTATTCCAGACGTTCCACCACGACCACAGAAGGGCTTACTGGAGCGGATAAGGTTATTCACACGGCTGATCGAGCATTACGGGGTCGGGGGCAATGCCTCCGCTTCGAGCCAATCCGGGTCAATTTCCGGTAACGGAATTGCGTCGAGCAAAGCGCGCGTATAGGCCGATTTCGGGTTAGCGAAGACCTGTTCACAGGCCCCCGCCTCGACTACCTTGCCGAAACGAAGCACATAGACGCGGTCGCAGATGGCGCGGATGACGCTGAGATCGTGACTGATAAAGGCCATGGACAAGCCCATGTCCCGCGACAGGTCCTTCAACAGGTTGAGAACCTGCGCTTGCGTCGAGACATCCAGACCGGAGACAATCTCGTCGGCCAGAACGAAGTCCGGTTCGAGAAGGGCGGCACGGGCGATGCCGATCCGCTGACGTTGACCGCCAGACAGTTCGTGAGCGTTGCGGCCGAGCACAGCCTTGGGCAGAGTGAAACGGTCGAGAATCCTGAGGACCTTTGCCTCAGCCTCAGTCGGGTTGGTGGCCAAGCCGTGCAGCAGCATTGGCTCTATCAGAATGCGGCGAATGGAATGGCGTGGATTGAGTGACGCCATCGAGTCCTGGAAGATCATTTGCATGCGTCGACGCAGCGGTCGCATCCTGCTATCGGGCAAGTGGGTGATATCCTGTCCGTCAAACCGAATCTCGCCTGCAGAGGTGTCGACGAGGCGCAGAAGCGCCCGGCCAAGCGTTGTCTTCCCTGAGCCGGATTCGCCGAAAATGCCAATCGTCTCGCCACGTTCGATGTCGATATCGATGCCATGCAGCACTTTATGGCCAGCAGACTTGCTGAAAAGTCCGCCTGCACCGTAAGCGACTTCAATGCCACGAGCTGTGAGAAGCATATTGCTCATCAAGTTAGTCCGATCTCGGCGCGCAGTTGTTCGAACACCGATTGTGGCACAGGCTCCAGGCCTACCTCGGGGCGGTCGTAGCGCGGGCCGGCTGCCAACAGGGCTTTCGTGTAAATGTGTTTGGGATGTTGCAGGACGTCCGCAGTGCTGCCCTGCTCAATGACCTTGCCGGAGTAGAGCAGCGTTACGCTGTCGCAAATTTGGGCGACGACGCCGAGATCATGCGTCACGAATATCACGCCCGTCCCATGAGCGCGCTGCATGCCGCGGATAAGGTGTAGGATCTGCTTTTGAACGGTCACGTCGAGCGCGGTTGTCGGTTCGTCGGCAATCACGAGCTTTGGTTCGAGCGCAAAGGCCGATGCGATCAGTACGCGCTGGCGCATGCCGCCCGAAAGCTCATGCGGATAAGCGCGCAAAACGCGTTCGGGGTCGCGGATATGCACTTCCTCCAGCAAGGCGAGCGCGCGCTCGCGGGCGGCCTTTCTCGATAGGCTGCGCTTGAGGCGCAAGCCATCGGTTAGTTGTGCCTCAATGCGACGACCGGGATTGAGCGCTGTCTGCGGGTCTTGGGGGATCAAGAAAATCTCGCTACCCATGATCTGGCGCAATTGCGGTGCAGGCATGGTCAGCAGGTCACGGCCTTCAAAATTGATGGCACCGCCGGTAATGCGGACCGTATGCGGCAGAATGCCCAGCAGTGCCTTGGCTATTGTCGACTTACCGGCGCCGCTTTCTCCGACGAGGCCTCGAACCTCTCCGCGCTCGAGCGTCAAGGCGACGTCGCGAAGAACGGCTGCGCCGCCATCCCGATCCGAGACCGCTGACAGGTTATTGATGGAAAGGAGGGGTGCGGTCATCGGCGCATCATCGGGTCAAGGGCGCGGCGAAGGCCGTCGCCAAGTTGATTGAAGGCAAGAACTGTCAGAAAAAGCATTATGAGAGGTGCTACCAGCACCCACCAGCCCTGATAGATGATCTGTCGACCCTGCGCAATCATGCCGCCCCAAGTCGGTGTGTCCGAGGAGACTGAAAGACCGACGAAGGAGAGAATAGCTTCGACGATTATGGCAATGCCCATTTCCAGACTGATGAGCGCGATCAGGACCGGGCCAACATTCGGCAGGATCTGGCCGATCAGAATCTTGAAGCGAGAGAAGCCGAGAACCTTCGCTGCCGTCACATAGTCCATCTGCGCCTGTGCCATGGTTTCTGAACGAACGACGCGACAAAACCGCGTCCAGTCGATGATAACGATGGCTGCGATAACGGAATGAACACCCGCGCCGAAGACGGCAACCAGCAGGATTGATAGCAGGACCGGCGGGAATGCCATCCAGATGTCGACGAGGCGGGAGATGATGGCATCCACCCAACCGCGATACCAACCGGCCAGAAGTCCAAGTGTAGTGCCGACCAGTGCTGAAAGACCTGCGGCGACGAAGGCAACGAGCAGGGCGATGCGTGTGCCGTGGATCAGGCGCGAAAGCACGTCGCGGCCAAGGTCGTCGGTACCAAACCAGAAGCCGGGTTCGGTGCCCGCATAGCCTGCCGGTGGCAGGGTGGCGAGCATCAGGTCCTGTTCGAGCGGGTCCTTTGGCGCGAGCCAGGGCGCGAAGATGGCGACCAGTATCAGACAGAGGATAAAGCCGCTGCCGAGGATCACCTTGGGTTCGGAAAGCGCAGCACGCAGTGACTTAGCCATGGCGCAGCCTCGGATTGAATGCGGCGACGAGCGCGTCCACTAGGATATTGATAATGACGAACAGCGCACCGAAGACCAGAACAAGGCCTTGAATGAGCGGCAGGTCGCGATTGATGACGGCGTCGATGGCCATATTACCGATACCGGGATAAGCGAAAATGCGCTCGACGATGACGGTGCCGCCAATCAGGAAAGTGAACTGGACCCCGGTTAGTGCGATGGTTGGGCCAACGGCATTGCGCAGTGCTTCTTGTAGCACCAGTCGTAGCGAGGACATGCCCTTGAGTTTGGCGAGTAGGATATAGTCCTGCACCATTGCTTCGAGGAGCGCCTCCTTCAGCACGCGGGCGATAATCGCCGCAAGCGGTAAGCCAAGCGCCAGCACCGGCATGGTCATATGCGAGGCGATGTCAGCGAACTGGGCAAAACGCAGGCGCAGCAAGCTTTCAAAAAGATAGAAAGAAGTTGCGAAATCGCTCTGCGCGCTTGGATCGATGCGCCCGGATAAAGGCAAGACCGGGAAGAACACACCCAATAACAGCACAAGCGCCAATGCCCAGACGAAGTCGGGCACGGCGAGTACCACGCCATTGACCGTATCGATGACAGGTTCGGCTGGCGTGCGGCGCACAAGGGTGCCGACAACGGCCACGGCAGTGCCGAGCAATATGGCGAACAACAGCGCGACGAATGCCAGCTCGAGGGTTGCCGGAAGGCGTTCTGAAAGCAGTTCCAGAACATTACGGCGCAGCGAGATGGATGTGCCGAAATCACCTGAAAGCAGTGACTTTAGCCAGATAATGAATTGGCTGAAGATACTGCCATCCAGCCCATAGTTCGCGCGAAGCTGTGCGATCTGTTCGGGGGTAGCGCCCGGGGAAATCATCATAGCGATCGGGTCGCCAGGAACGACGCGCAGGAGGACAAAAACCACAACCGCGACCCCGAAAAGGGTCACCGCCGCGAGAACCAGACGGTTCAGGATTGAAAGAGCAAGCAGTTGCATGGGTATGGAGCCTCACGCAGGCAGACGAAGATGCTATGCGAGCGTGTCCGGCTGAACAAGCCGACACAAATCAAGCAGTGGGAGGCTGGCACAGTTGATGCCCGGCCAATGTGCAATCAAGCCTTCGAAATGAGGGTCGGCTGCAATGCACCCGAAACGTTTGGAATGACCTTCAGCGCAGACTTGTAGACGATTGGCTGTGCGTATTGCAGCAACGGCAGCACGTAACCCTGTTCCGCAATATACTTGCAGACGGCTTTCCAGCCGGCGATGCGCTTGGCTTCGTCTTTCTCACCCCATAGTGGTGCGATCATGTTGTCAAGGTCATCTGTGTTCCACACCGAGTGCGGGGAGGGGCCAAACATGGCAAATCCTGTAGAGGTGGTCGGATCACCGATTGCATTGCCCCAGTTATAGAATGCTGCGGGCGCGAGTTGGTCAGCGGCGCGCAGCTCATAATGCTTGGCGATCTCGTAGACTTCGATCTCGGCTTCAATACCGACCTTGCGCCACATGCCCACGATGGCCTGAACCATTTCATAGTCTTTCGGCTTCAGGCCCCGCGTGGTCTGGATCTTGAACTTTACGGGCTTGTCGGTCGAATAGCCGGAATCGGCCAGCAGTTTCTTGGCGAGGGCAGGGTCGTAGGGAACCTTGATAGACGGATCGTAGGCCGAATATTCCGGCGCCTCGAGCGTATCGATTGGCACGCCGTAACCACGCAGCAGACGCTTGACGATGGCTTCCTTGTCAATCGCGTGGCAGGCGGCCAAGCGCACGTTCTTGTCGTTCATAACCTCGATATTGTTGATGAAGATCATGCCAATATCGGAGATCGGGGTCGCAACGCCTGCCAGACCTGCCTTTTCCTTCAGGCGATCGAACTCCTCATAGGGGATTTCCAGCGTGACATCGGACGAGCCGGATTCGATCTCGGCAACGCGGCTGGTGCCATCGGGCACGAACTTGAAGATGACTGTTTCGAAAGCCGGCTTGCCGCCCCAGTAGTTGGGATTAGCCTTGAGCCGCAGGAAGGCATTACCTTCGTAGGCGTCAACCATATAGGGGCCGGTACCAATGGGCTTCTTTTCAAACCCTTCTGCGCCGACCTTTTCGTAATAGGCTTTGGGCAGGATGTAACCGGTGAGGAAAGCCATCCACATGAAATAGGTGGGTTCGAAGCGCAGCACGTCGCCGGTGATTTTGTTGCCTTCAATCTTGTAGTTGCCAGCCGTGGACCAGACGAACTGGATCGGGTTGCCGGTCTTGTCGTTGGCGGCGCGCTCCAGCGCCCAGACAACGTCTTCCGGAGTGAACGGCGAGCCGTCATGCCAGGTCACGCCTTCGCGGACATCCATCCAGACCTTGGTTTTGTCGTCGTTCCAGCCCCATGCGGTCAGTAGGCTCGGGACAAATTTGAGGTCTGGATTCTGGCCGATATACTGGTCGAAGATCGAGCGGTAAATTGCCTGGATGGTCGGATTGACCGCCGATGGACCGACGGTCGGGTCGAAGGACGGGAGATTGACATTGAAAGCGATGGTGAGCGTGTCGGCTTCTGCTGCCTGGACCGGCACACGCCCTGCCAGTATGCTTGAAAAAAAGGCAGCAGCGCCCATACCCAGCGTCTGGCGACGGGTGAATTCAGTCATGATTTGCTCCGCGTTCCCCTGATCCCCGGCTTTTTTGAGTGTTCCCCCACTCGCCAAGGTATTTATTGTTCGGAATACTTTAATCTTAAAATAGCGCCGATTGGCTGGCAAGCGAATTGTATACTCTGACAGCAATTTTAAGGCGAATCATATGCCTATGCATATTGTTACTCTATCAGCTTCGCCCGTAGATCGTTGAGAGTGTTGGCTCTGAGTGCTGGTATTCGCGGTTTCACGAATATGCAGATAAAGAAATATGATTCTGCATGGGTTCGAGGGGCCGGCGCATGTGAGACTGACACATACGCCAACTCGCCATCAGCCATATTGCATCCTATTTCAGCGAGGACGCGAGCAACATGCCGGAGCCACCTCCCAATCCCGGGCCCGGATGGGTCGATGCTCCGATGTGATAAAGACCGGGCACATGAGTGCGGTGGTTGACCGACGACTTGAATGGACGCCAGATGAAAAATTGATCGACGCCGCAAAACCCGCCATAGGGGTCGCCGCCGACGAGGTTCATATTCATCGCTTCAAGATCCGCTGGTGAATAGGTCTTACGGGCGATGATCGTCTCGGCAAAGCCTTCAATGTGTTCGGCGAGGATACGCTCAACACGGTCGGCATATTGTTCGCGCAATTCGTCGGTCCAGCGCCCATCGGCAGGCGTGGCGAGTTCTCCCGCAGCATCGCCTTCGATATGTCGCGGGGCTTCGGGCAATTGCAGCCAGAGGATTGCCTGACCTTCTGGCGCGCGCGACGGGTCAAGCGCGGTCGGCTGGCCGACGCAGATGGTTGGCACCGCTGGCAACATTCCGCGGTCACACTCATTGGCTGCGCGGGATACACCATTGAGACCGGGCGTAAGGTGCAAAAGTGCCACTTTCGACAGGTCCTCGCCGCCTTTCCAGCGTGGCGGAGACTTCAGCGCATAGTGAATCTGCATATTGCCTTTGCCATAGCGATAGGTTTGCAGCCCATCCGAAACGGCTGAGGGCAGCGGTCTGCTGGAATTTTTCAGAAGGCGGCCATAGAGCTGGTTGGGTGTGACAGAGGCAATGACGCCTTTGCTTGCCTGAAGAACCTCACCGCTGGCAAGCCGGACACCTGTTGCCTGACCGTTCTGGCCCTCGATTATCGTCTCCACATCCGCGCCGAGACGGATGGTGCCGCCCTGATCCGTAATGAGTTGTGCGAAGGCCTTGACGAGATTGTCGGCGCCGCCTTTGACAATCGGACAGCCAGCGAGTTCGATGGCAAAGCCGATGACCCGCAGCATTGCAGCAGAATAAGTGCTTTCCGGATTGAGGCCACAATGAAGTACCCAGGGCGCAAAGAGCCCGCGCATCACATCGGACCGATAGGTGGTTTCGAGATGATGGCGACCGTTGACAAGCGCCTCGCCGAACCAGGCGGCGAGATTGCGAGGGCCGCGCTTCCACGCTTCCTTCAAAACTGTCTTGAAGATACCACCGGACCAAAGTGAGCCGCCAAGCAGCGAAAACATGAACGGTGCATCAGCACCCATCCGGTCCATCTCACGGGAAAAGGCCATACCGTCGCCATCAGCCAGCGCATCGAAGGCAGCGATATTGGCTTTGCGGTCTTTGGAGAGGATCGCATGACGGCCATCGGCCAGCACGACGCCGGTCGGCAGGTCGGCATGGGCAAATTCGAGGCCGCGGGCCTCCAGGTCTTTGCCAAGTGCGCCATAAGCAGGCGAGGTCAGGAAGAGCACCATTGTCGTTGCCATGACATCGTGGTGGAAGCCCGGCGCAGTGATCTCTTCAGTGCGCAGGCAGCCGCCGAGCCGGTCATTACGCTCGAGCAGCAGAACCTTCTTGCCCTTCTTGCCGAGTATGGCAGCAGCTACCAGTGCATTTATGCCGCTACCGACCACGATATAGTCATGTGTCGCCATGTTTCGTCGCTCCCCTGAAGTTGGCCGTTGGTCAGCGCCACGTCGTTTCTTTATCGATTGCTTCGTCAGCAGTGCGAGTATCGGCAGGCCTGTTCCCTGAAGTCCAACAAAGAAATCTCTGACATGGACTTCCCCCTCATTCGCTTCTTTAAAAAGCTTGATATGAATTTTCTTGAAGCTTAAAAGATATCATATGTGAATGCAATGAAATGCCTGCGCTCAAAGTCGAACTTTCCGACGTATCGTGACTTCACGAGCCTTCAACGCTCGCGGTCATCGCTTGATTTAGGTCTGAGACGTCAGAGGTGCGGCCGCTATCGACTTACGGAGTTGTATGCATTTGAAAATAATGGGGGGGCTAAATGAGTGGCAACGACTTGGAGTTGGATGCTGTCGTCGTAGGTGCAGGGCATAATGGTCTTGCGGCAGCAGTGCATCTGGCGTCAAAAGGTTGGCGCGTTGCTGTTGTGGAGGCTGCGGCTTCTCCCGGCGGGGCGGTGAAAACCCTGGAGCTGACGGAGCCGGGCTTCCGTCATGACTGGGCTGCCATGAACTTGTCGATGTTCGCTGGTTCGGCCTTCCACGCAACCTATGCCGCAGATCTCGCCGCGCAAGGTCTCGAATTCGTACCCGCACAAAATTGCTTTGCAAGCGTCTTTCGCGACGGCACCCACCTGGGTGTTTCCAGCGACGTGACCGTAACAAACGCCAAGATTGCAGAACTGTCACCTGCCGATGCCGAGGCGTGGGCAGAGATGCTGTCTGATTTCGAGCGCAACGCGCCGCATATTTTCGGCTTGCTGGGCTCGCCGATGCCGTCACTGGCCGCAGCAAAGACGGCTTGGAAGGCCTATCGCTCTCTCGGCATGGATAATCTGTGGCGCATCGGACAGCTTCTGCTGGCGACACCACGTGATTTTCTCGATGCGAATTTCAAAAGCCCCAAACTCAAAGCTATGATGGCCGCCTGGGGGCTACATCTCGATTTTGCGCCTGACGTTGCAGGCGGAGCGTTGTTTCCCTATCTTGAATCAATGGCCAATCAGGCATTCGGCATGGTCATAGGCAAAGGGGGAGCCGATACGATCATTCGCGCGATGGTGGGGCTTCTTCAGAAGAATGGTGGCCAACTCATCCTCGGTCAACATGTCGAAAAGATCAGCCTCGATAAGGCTGGAAGGGCCACAGGTGTGGTTTTGTCCGATCGACGTGCATTGAATGCTAAACGCGCGGTGATAGCCAACCTCAACCCCAGAGTATTGTTTGGCGGTGACATGCTACCCCCGTCCGCCATCCCGCAGAAGGTTCATAAGGCGACAGATGCCTTTCGTGCCGGACCTGGCACGATGATGATCCATCTTGCTATGGACGAACTGCCAAACTGGTCTGCGGGCGCGGAACTCAAGCGTTTCGCTTATGTCCATGTTGCCCCCGACCTCGCCATGATGGCACGCGTCTACGCGGAAGCTATGGATGGATTGCTGCCGGGAGAGCCGGCACTTGTCGTTGGTCAGCCTACTGCCATTGATCCATCGCGCGCGCCCAAGGGCAAGCATGTTCTTTGGGTTCAGGTGCGTGTCCTCCCGGTGGAGATCAAAGGCGACGCTGTCGGCGAGATTACGGGCAGGGATTGGAACAGTGTGAAGGATGCCTATGCCGATAGGGTGATCGGAATCCTCGAGCGCTATGCACCGGGCATTAGTGACATGATCCGGGCTCGCGCGGTCTTCTCTCCCGCAGACCTTGAGCGTGAGAATGCCAATCTTATCGGTGGTGATAATCTAAGTGGCTCACACCATCTCGACCAAAATTTTCTGTTCCGTCCCATTGCGGGCTACTCGCGCTACAAGACGCCCGTCCGCTCGCTTTATATGTGCGGAGCCTCCACTTGGCCCGGCGCTGGCACGGGTGCGGGCTCGGGCTTCATGCTTGCAAAAATGCTTGCCGGAAACTGATGGTTGGCGCAGGTGCTGAAACATTTTTGGATTTGTGGCCTATCACTTTACTTGCGATCTTGAATCAGGACGATGGCGCGAGGCAGAAAGCTCTCATTCCGTGACAAAACACTGGCATCCTTGGCGTTTCAGTACAGTGCAAAATTGAGGCAAGCGCTGGATACAGCTATCCAGTCATTGTTTTTCAGTGATCAACTGGCGCATTGACTCCTCTTAAAAATTGGCTATAACCGCACATGCAGACTGAAGATTTAAGACCATCTGCAAGGTTGGTCTTATTGCGTCTGGAATCCGGATAAGTCCTCTTGCAGATGTCATAGCGACGTTGGGAGGACGCCGTAATGCACGGAAGCAAAATAGCCCTTAGGGGCGTGCCGGATATTATTTCCTACATTGATGCAAATGACGGTATTCGAGGCCGCGCCGGTATTATCTGGTGGTTGGCGCTTGGTGGCCTGTTCCTGGATGCCTTCGCCAATTCGGCGCTGAGCGCGGGGCTTGGGCCAATGACCCGCGATCTGGGACTGGACGCAGCGCAGGTCGCGCTGATGACGTCATTTGCCTCTTGGGTGTCGATTGCGTTCAACCCAATCGGTGGTTGGATCGCCGACCGCTGGGGCCGTATGCGCCCGCTGATCTTCGCAAAGCTTCTTGCTCTTATCGGAGCGGTGCTTGTGATGACGGCCCATTCCTATGAAGTCATCCTCATGGGACGCTTTTTTGTCGGTGCTGCCTACGGTATCGACTTTGCAATTGCCATGGCGGTGCTTGCCGAGTTTACACCTGCAAGCCTGCGCAGCCGCCTCAATACCTGGCAGGGCATCTGGTACACCGCAGTTTGTACCAATGTGCTTCTGGCCATGCTGTTCTATAGCTGGGACGTGGGTGACTCGATCTGGCGCTATTCCGTTGCCGCCACTGGTGTCTTTGCCTTTGTCATTATGGCGCTTCAGGCAATGTTCATGGTTGAGAGCCCGATCTGGCTTGCCCGCAAGGAAAAGCTGGAAGACGCTGCCCGTGCGATGACCCGCATCTATCATCGTGACTTCGTTGCCGCTCTGCCGGAAGACCGTTTGCCGGTGCTCAATCAGGCCCGTCGTGGTATCGCCAATGTTGCCCTGATTTTCCGCGGCATCTATCTGCCGCGCACCATTCTTGCCGCGACCGTGCAAATCGGACAGTCAATCCAGTATTTTGCAGTGGGCTGGTACCTGCCGCTCATCAGTGCGGCCCTTTTTGGCAAGGACTTTCTCTACGCGATGCTGGGTACACTCGTATTCAATCTGTTTGGCATTATTGGTGGCTTCTCTTCGCCTGTGATTGGCCGGGTACTTGGCTTGCGTCGGGCTTCGGCCATCGGCTTTGGTGCAGTTTTCGTCATGCTGGTCATCATGGGGCTGTTCCATGACACCATGCCGACCTGGCTTGCGGTGATCGTTCCTTCGCTGTTCATCCTGTTTCACTCTGGTGGTCCGGGGGCCAACGGCAAGAGCCTTTCGTCACTGTCATTCCGCAGCGAACTGCGTGCAGGCGCCAACGGTATCATCGGTGCGCTTGGTGCCATGGGTGCTGCTCTCGGCTTGCTGGTTTTCCCGATCTTCCGTGAGAACTACGGTCTCGGCACGACCTTCCTGATCCTGTCGGTGGTACCGCTGATTGCTTGCATCATCTGCTCGGTCATCCAATGGGATCCGACCCGCACAAAGATCAGCCCGGATGATGAGCCGAACGCGCCGCAGTTCGAAGGCGACCGGTAACAACGGAGGATAATGTGAACGGACGCAGACAGGCCATTCTGGCCATTGATGAAGGAACGTCCGGAACCCGGGCCGCGCTTGTCGCGGCCGACGGTTCTGTCTCCGCGGTCAATTACACGACACTTGCCGTCTCTTCACCGCGACACAACGTGGTGGAACAGGACGCCGATGTTCTCCTGCAAAAGACCATCGAAGTTTGCGGCAAGACGATTGCCGCAGCGCGCGATGCGGGAGTGGAGATCGTTGCAATGGCAATCGCCACGCAACGCGCAACCGGTGTTCTTTGGGATACGGAAACGGGACAGGCGCTGGTTCCAGCTATGGTCTGGCAGGATTCGCGTTATGCTGATGAGTTGAAACCGCTCGCGGCCAAATGGAACGCGAAACTCGTTCCGCTTGCCGGCCGCCCGGTTGGCGGGAGAGCGATCTATCTTTGGGCTGCACGTCATATGCGGGAAACGCCTGCTGTGCGTGAGGCATGGAAGGCGAAGCGGCTTGCTTTTGGTACAGTAGACAGCTGGCTATTGTGGAACTTGTCCGAAGAACGCAAAACCGTCACCACGCCGACGAATGCGACTTCTGCGGGGGCCTATATTCTCGGTGAGAACCGCTACTTCACGGACTGGATCGAGGCGCAGGATTTTCCGCTGGAACTTTTGCCCGAACTGAAACAGGACGCAGACGATTTCGGTTATACACGCCACGATATCCTGGGTATCCGCGTGCCGATCAAGGCATCATGCGGCGATCAGCTGGGCGGTCTTGTTGGTCTTGGCTGTCATGATGCGGGGCAGGTCATGTGCGTGCATGGTACGGGCAGCTTTGTCGATCTTGTGATCGGAAAGCAGACGCCTAAAAATCCTGGCCTTTATGAAGCGACTTTCACCATGACGGCCTGGCGGAGCGAAAATATCTCGCATTTCGCGGTCGAAACCTATGCGGCTACAACGGGTTCGGCACTCAACTGGCTCTGCAATGAAATGCGCTGGTTCGAGAATGCAAAAGAGATCAGCGAACTGGCTGCAACAGTACCGTCTTCCGATGGCCTTTTCTTTATGCCGACGCTCACGGGATTGCGCCAGCCGAACATCGTTCCGGATGGCCGCGCATCACTGACCGGGCTTTCAATGGCGCATAGTCGAGCGCATCTTGCTCATGCCATTCTCGAAGGCATCGCAAACTCGGTCGTTTCCTGTGCGGAGGCGAGTGCGGAAGTGGCTGGCGTCTCTGTACGGGAAGTCGTGGCAGGCGGTGGGCTTTCCTCCAGCGATACGCTGCTGCAGTTGCAGGCTGATCTCAGTGGTGTGCCGGTGCGGCGCATGGCGGATCAGGATCGTGCGAGCCTGCGGGGCACAGCATTTCTGGCAGGCAGCGATGGATTGCTCTGGAGCGATCTTTCGGAAGCTCGTGCCACGCTGCCAGAGGGCAATCTATTTATCCCCAGGACCAGCGACGCGGAAAGACAGGACCGTAGAGCGCGATGGCACTCCCTTACTGATGAGGAAGTCGCACGCGTTCAGTCGGGTCACTATCATTAAACAGGAGTTGAAATGCTGAATCTGCGCTCCCGGCGCGCGGACAAGGATCGCGCCCGGATGATCCGCACCGAGCCGCTACGGCTGAACCGGTCGGAACAGGAAGACCGTCTTGCCAGTGAAACTTACGATATTCTGATCGTAGGCGGCGGCGTGACCGGTGCTTACTGCGCCTTCGATGCCAGTCTGCGCGGTTTTCGTGTTGCGCTGGTCGAGAAAGATGATTTTGCATCCGGCACGTCATCGAAATCGTCGAAGATGGTGCATGGCGGTTTGCGTTACATCGAACAGGGCAATCTTGGTCTGGTTCGCCATTCCCTGCTGGAACGCCAGCGCCTGCGCCGCAATGCCGGTCATCTTGTGCAGCGCCTGCCTTTCCTGTTTCCCATTCTGGAGCGGGATGGTGTGTTTGATGCACGCTTCGCCAAGGCGTTCGAAGGCTTGCTCTGGACATATGATCTGGTTGGCGGCTGGCGTGAAGGCATCCTGCATCAGAAACTGACTGCTGCGGAAGTGCTGGCGCATTGCCCTACCTTCAAGGACGAATATCTGCGCGGTGGCCTCATGTATTTCGATGCCCGCGTCGATGATGCGCGCTTGACGCTGGCATTGGCCCGTTCCGCTGGCTTTTACGGTGCCACGGTCCTCAACCATTCGAAGGTAGCCGAGATTACCCGCAGTTCGGGCCGGGTCGATGGCGCTATCGTTCATACCGTCGAGGGCAAGGAAATCCGGGTACGCGCCAAGACCGTCATCATGGCGACTGGGGTATGGCTGCGAGACTGGATGGGGCTTGGCAGGGATGGCGAAAAACCGTTGCATGTCCGTCCCGCCAAGGGGGTTCATGTCGCGATCCCATGGTTGAAAATCCGCAACGACTGCACCGTGACGGTGCCCGTACCGGGGCGTAGCCGCCGCGCAACCATTACACGCTGGGGGAACGTCTCCTATCTCGGCACGACCGACGAGGATTATCAGGGCGATCTCGATGATGTGCATTGCACGCGTCGCGAGCTCGATTTTCTGATCGAGGGCGCGTGCAGCGCGCTCAATATCGACCTGACACCGGATGATGTCGTCGGCAGCATTGCGGGCTGTCGCCCGCTGGTGGCTGCTTCCTCAGGTGGCAGCACCATGGATGTCAAACGTGATCATTCCGTGCATGTTGCGCCTGACGGCCTCGTCACGATTGTGGGGGGCAAGCTGACGACTTCGCGCCATATGGCTGAACAGACTGTAGATGCTGCGGCGAAAGTTCTCAGCGATCGTCGTCGCTGCATCACGAAGAAGGCATTTCTGCTGGGTGCTGCCGGATACGACGCTCAGGCAATCGTGGCCTCCGGCGGTATGGAGGCGCATCTGGGTGAGCGTTACGGTACGGAATCGCGCTTTGTCAGTGATCTGATGGCCGCACGTCCTGAACTCGCCGAACCACTGGTCGAGGGACTGCCATATACTGCTGGTGAAGTCGTCTATGCCGCACGGCACGAACTAGCCCGAACCATTGACGACGTGCTGTCGCGTCGTATGCGCGCCCGTCTGATGGCGCGCGATGCCTCTGCCCGTGCTGCGGCAAGGGTTGGCGCCTTACTGGGTGATGAACTCGGTCTCTCCCAGGCCGAAATCGACCGTCAGGTCGCCGCCTATGTGGCCGCGACCGAAAAAGAAAAATCCATTCTCACAGGAGCGAACTGAACATGATCAGCAAGGAAGCCATCAAGCGCGGTTACAATCGCGGAAATTATGTTGTCGGCGCCCCGACACAGCCGCACTATGCTGGCAGCATCAACGAAATCGGCACCAAGGCCGATCTGGCTCAGAACACCATTTCGGTGGAAGCAGCTCTCGTTGAGAAGCTGCAGGGCGTTGCAGATGAAGTTCTGACCTCGCGTGAAGATTTCGTCGTGAACACACGCGATTGGTGGGCGCGCACGATGGTAGCGGAAACGGGCGGAAAGCCTGCAACGATTGACGGTCTATTCGTTCGCGTTTCGACGGTGGAGCAGGTTCAGGCCGTTATGCGCCTTGCGCATGAAGCCAAGGTTCCGGTCACGGTCTCTGCCGGGCGCTCCAACGTTACTGGCGCGGCGCTGCCACTGCGCGGCGGTATCGTGCTTGATGTCTGCAATCTCAACCGTTTTGTCAGCTTCGATGCGGACAGCCAGATCGTTGAAGTTGAAGCCGGCATGTTTGGTGATATTTTTGAGGAAATGATCCAGCGCGACTTTGGCATGACCATGGGGCATTGGCCGTCTTCATTCGGTATCAGCACGGTGGGTGGCTGGATTGCCTGCCGCGGTGCGGGTCAGCTTTCGACGCGCTACGGCAAGATTGAGGATATGGTCTACGGCATGGAAGTCGTGCTGGCCGATGGTTCGCTGGTGACGGTTGGAAACTATGCCCGCGCAGCAATCGGGCCCGATTTGCAGCAGATCTTTATCGGCTCGGAAGGCACGCTCGGCATTATCGTAAAGGCGCGCCTGAAACTGCATCGCCTTCCAGACTATGCGCGCGCGATTGCCTATGGCTTCAAAAGCTTTGCCATCGGTCTGGAAGCTTGCCGTCGCATCATGCAGGGCGGTGCCAATCCGGCAGCGCTTCGTCTCTACGATGAGCTGGAAAGCGGCGTGCAGTTCGGTCTGCCGGAAAGCAACGTGCTGCTGATTGCCGACGAAGGCGCGCAGGAAATGGTCGATGCTGTGATGGCGATCAGCGAGAAGGTTTGCGCTGAACTTGGTGACAAGCTTGATGGTGATACGATTTTCGAGAAATGGCTCGATACGCGTTATCTGACCGGCAAGAGCGCCGAGGGCTTCAAACGCAGCCCCGGCTTTGTCGCCGATACGCTGGAAATGACTGGATGCTGGCGCGATCTGCCTGCGATCTACGATGAAGTCGTGGCTGCCATCAATGCCGTGCCGGGTACACTGGCGGGATCGGCGCATCAGTCGCATGCCTATGTCGACGGCGCCTGCCTTTATTTCTCGCTGCGCGGTGACGTGGACGTAGAAAAGCGCGCAGAGTGGTATCGTGCTGCATGGGATGCTGCCAATGCCGTTCTAATCAAGTATGGTGCGGCCTTGAGCCATCATCATGGTGTCGGGCTGCTCCGTGCGCCTTACATGAAGGACGCTCTGGGATCAGCATTTCCGCTGCTGGAAACAGTGAAGAAGGCGCTCGATCCAGACAATCTGCTTAACCCCGGCAAGCTTGGACTTTCGCTCGACATGCCAAGAGACGGAAAATGATGGAATGACATTGGACAGAACGATCGGTGAGCGGCTTTTGCGGGCGCCAGTCATGGCAACGCTCTACGGCGTGGACAATCTTCAGGCTTTCCTGGAAAGCAAGGCGCAAGTTGGCATTGTTGCCAATATCGCCCTGCGCCATGTGGCTGAAGTGCTGAATGCGCTGAAGAAAAGCAACAAGCTGATCGTTCTGAACATCGACAGTTGCGAAGGCCTGTCGCAGGATAAGGGAGCTATTGAGTTCCTTGCCGAGATAGGCATTTCAGTTTTGCTATCGACCCGCGTTCCAACAATCCAGAAGGCCGCGCAATGCGGCCTACTGACCATGCAGAAGGTCTTTGTGACCGACCGTTCCACATGGCCCCGTAGTCTGAAGGCAATTTCGCAAAGCGCACCCAATCTGGTGCAGATCATGCCATCGCCGATGCTGGGGTACCTGTCTGCAGAGGACAAGCGCCGCCTCCCGCCTATCGTGGCTTCCGGCTTTATTTGCAATGAGGCCGATGTTGCTACGGCAATGAAACAGGGTGCCATTGCCGTTTCTTCAAGCAATAAGTCGCTTTGGGATTACAAGCGATAACTGTGCTTGAAGGCTGTTTTCAACATTCGCATCTGAAGCGCAGATCGGGAATTCTGGCGTGACTACCAAGGAAAATCGCATGACACCTTTCACGTTCAATACCACCGCCCAGATCATCTTTCGTCTCGGTGCGTCTGCCGAAATGGGTGCACTGGTGCAAGACAGGTTGGGTGAACGGGTTTTGTTCGTAACCGATCCTGGTCTGCTTAAACTTGGTCTATGCGATCCTACACTTCAATCCTTGGCAGCTTCCGGCGTTGAAATAGTGGTTTTCGATCGTGTCGAGGCTGATCCTTCGCTTGCAACCGTTCTGGCAGCGACAGAGGAAGCGAGAGCCAAGAACGTAACAAGTGTCGTCGGGTTTGGCGGCGGTTCTTCGCTGGATGTTGCGAAGGTCGTCGCTCTTCTTTGCGGCTCGGGCGAAGATGTCGATGCAATCTGGGGAGTGGGTCAAGCCAAAGGACCGAGATTGCCGCTGGTTCTCGTGCCCACAACGTCCGGCACCGGGTCGGAAGTGACACCGGTTTCCATCATCACCGTTGGCGATAATGAAAAGCGCGGGGTTTCGTCGCCGATCATCCTGCCTGATGTGGCAATTCTCGATGCAAACCTCACTCTGGGTCTACCACCGCATATCACTGCCGCTACAGGCATCGACGCTATGGTGCATGCAATCGAAGCTTATACATCGCAAAATGCGAACAATAATCCGTTGTCAAGAATGCTCGCCAGACAGGCTTTGCAGCTTTTGGGGGCGAATATTGAAAAGGCCGTATTCAACGGGACAGACAGGCAAGCAAGAGGCGCGATGCTGCTGGGGTCGATGCTGGCTGGTCAGGCATCTGCGAATTCTCCGGTCGCAGCCGTGCACGCGCTTGCTTATCCGATAGGCGGGACCTTTCACGTTCCTCACGGACTTTCAAATGCACTGGTATTGCCGCATGTCATGCAATTCAACGCTCAGAAAGCAGTTTCGGATTATGCAGAGATTGCAGCTGATGCATTTCCGGATATCAAGGCCGAGTGGGATGAAGAAAAACGCTGCGACGCATTCATCGAACGACTTTCTGCGCTTTCAGTGAAACTCGGTCTGCCATCCCGATTGCGAGAGGTCGGTATTGAAGAAGCTCACCTGCACGTGATGGCCCGTGACGCCATGAAGCAAACAAGGCTGCTGGTGAACAATCCAAGAGAGATGAGTGAAGCCGACGCACTGGCGATTTACAAAGCAGCTTGGTGACGTCGTCGGCGCTTGAACTATCAAGCCGCTTGATACATCCCAGCTCGTTGTCGGCCAGTATATCTGCTGTGCGAGTTAGGATAGGCGGCAAGCCGCGCGCGCAATAGGTAAAATAGATCCACCGGGTTGCCGGGAGAGTGTTGCCTCTGCAATCCGGCAGTACGCTGGCGGGGCAATCAAAGCAGTCTTTGGCTACAGATTTTCAAACGTATTGAACGTGGTTCTGATTTGTCTTAAGAGCTGATCTTACTGGCACCGTCCATCCTTTTCGAACAACGAAAGCGCTTTGCACCTCCTGGCATCGTCCATCGGTATTAGCGTTTTCCAAGATGGAGATTTGACGATGAACGAAATCGCAGATCATGGTGTCCGTTTTGGACGGATTGCCACGACGCTTCCAGTCACTGACATGTCACGAGCGTTGACTTTTTATGTCGGGGTAATGGGCTTTACGAAGGTTTTCGAAAATGGAAACCCAGTGGGCTTTGTCATCTTAAAGCGAGACTCCGGGGAGTTGCATCTGACTTGGCAACCGAACCACAAGGCAGCGAACTTCAACGTCGCTCACCTTCTTGTCGATAATATTGACGCGTTATTTGTCCGGTGCAAGGAGCACCGCGTACGGATCATAAAGGGCCTTCAAGACAAGGATTATGGCTTGCGGGCCTTTGTATTTGAGGATCCGGCTGGCAACCGCATAGATGTTGGCCAACTAATTTGAGTGCTGTTCAGGACCCGGAAGATATCTTCCGGGTCCTGAACATTGTTTTGCTATAAACTCGTCTGCTTTGGGCGTGCCGTATAGACATCGCTCACTCCTCTTACGAGGCATTTCAAATAAGATGGGAGCCTGCATTGCCACCGTGCGAAATGCTTCGAGGGCGAGGTGTCTTATCGATCCGGGCTTGACCATGACTTTCGTCTGCAGGAGGCAGGTGCCGGAACCTTTTCGGTAGACATAGAGGTCCACCGCTGTCGGGTCAATCAAATCTACAGCCACAGAAGAGTGCTGTCATAATGTCGGCCTGAGCAAAGCCGATTCGGATGGCTACGTGCTGGATGAGATCGTTCAAACTCGCCATAATACCAAGGCTGAATGGAATGCCGTAGCTCATCAACACGCCTGAAAATCGGGACCGGGCCATTCCGCACCTCAATTCAAGCAATGAGAAAACACCCCTTCCGAGTTCTTTGATTTATATATTGCAGCCAATAAAAATGTAATCTCCATAAAGTGAATAGGTTTCTCGTATAGATTGATTTTATATTAATGGTTTTCCGTTTTGTGGATGGGGATTTATGTCTATGGATAACAAGGCAAATCGCGATTTTACAATATACATTGTAGATGACGATCAAGAAATCTGTGATTCTTTATCGAATATATTTGAAGAGGAATCCCTTCGTGCTATTTATTTTAGATCTGCACGATCGTTTTTAAGGCCAATACCATTAATAGGCATTGGCTGCATTCTTTTGGATGTGAACCTTCCGGAAATGAGCGGGCTGGAAATTCAAGAGCATCTGGACAGGGTTGGAAGTGCTATGCCCATTATATTCATGACAGCGTATGGCGATATCCCCATGACGGTTAAAGCGCTCAAGGCCGGAGCATCAGATTTCCTGGAGAAACCCTTCCGACTGCAAACTCTTCTGGATGCAGTCAGCCAAGCTTTAAACAAGTACTCAAAGCGACTTGCCCTGCATGACGAGGTCGACCAGGTACGGAACCTTGCAAGCAAATTAACCCCAAGAGAGTCTGAAGTCTTGAAGGCTGTTGTTGCCGGCAAAATGAACAAACAAATTGCTTATGACCTAAATGTGCAAGAAATCACAATAAAAGTGCACCGAGCCTCTGTTATGCGGAAAATGAAAGCGAAATCTCTGGCCGAACTCGTACGCAAAGTAGCATCTATCAAGGAGTTTTAAGCATGCGGACCGGCTGTTCCGGTCCGCATCTGGCGTGTTCAAATAATGGGTTCTTTCGTTTTTCTGAACGTGACCTTCTTCGGATCGAGATTAAGATGTCCCTGAACCAGTTCCGAGGGCGTCAGTGCCAACCATTGATTCAGCGATACGTCCGCATAGTAACTGCTCTTGAACATTTCCAGAAAGCGGAGCGTGGTTTTGCCAGTGTTCTCCACATAGTGCCCCATAGCGAAGGGAACATAGCCGACATCGCCCGCAGCATAATCAAATGTCCTTGAATGGCCGTTTGCGGCGAATACCCCCATTCTGGCTTGCCCTTCTATGTAATACTGCCATTCATCCGTATTTGGATGCCAATGGAGTTCACGAATGCCGCCAGGCTCGATTTCGACAAGAGCGGCAGCGATTGTTTTCGATGCAGGAAAGTTGCTCGAGTCGGTAATTCGAACGGTTCCATTTGGTGTTTTAATCGGTTCCTGGGCCATCATACGGTGACTGAGCCGGTCAGATGCCTCTTTCGCTCCGGTTGGCCGATCATCTTCGGCGCTGGAGGCTGGGACTGGAAGAGGGAACATGTAACGCTCACTCTCTTTGGGAAGGTTTTCAAATGCCCCGACCGGCGCTCCAAAATTCTTCGCCAGCAGGTTGGGCGGGATATGGTTGAACCAGTCTGTTAGCAGAAAGGTGCTATCCTCATCAAAACCACCATCGTCGAAAACAAGCAGGAACTCACAGCCATCGAGACCAAGGCCCTGGATGGAATGTGGGATACCCGAAGGAAAGTACCACAGATCTCCTGGTCCGACATCGCTGACAAAATTTTCCCCCGCGGCATTGACTGCAGTAATTCGGGCATTGCCGTAAAGCATATAGGCCCATTCAGCCTCCTTATGCCAATGTAACTCACGAACCCCACCTGAGTTGAGGCGCATGTCAACGCCTGCAATGCTGTTTGATATGCCTAACTCGCGGACAGTCACCTGTCTTGTCCATCCACCCGGATAGAGTTTTGTGGGTGCATCGGCAAATGAGAATTTTAGGTTGGGTATTGTGCCGGAGTCAGTTGCTGGCTGGTTGAGCATGTCGGGACTAAGCTCATCCTTAACGACGTTTCTCGGTCCAGGATCGTTTCCGCCGAGCCCGGGTCTCTGTGGTTGCGGTGTTTCAGCAGCAATCGCACTCGTTGCAACAACTGCTGCTCCAGTAGTCAATGCCAGCAATGCTCCACGTCGAGATATATCGTTCATCAGATACTCCTTAGTCGTGCTTGTGCACCCACAACAAAGATAGATACCCACGATGTCTCGGCCAACCTATACTCAGGTATAGTGACATTGGCATTTTCACAATGTTAAGCTGCAATACTCTTCAATAGTACATCTTCCGGAATGCTGCGGTGATGTAATATTGATTAGCAAGAAGTGAAATGAGATTTTCTACGCTGAAATATGCGACGTTAGAACTGCCACAGGCTACGCCATTATTCATAGAGATGGCGGTAATGCTCCCGAAGTATGTTCTTTTGAACCTTGCCCATGGTGTTTCGCGGCAATTCGTCTGCAAATAGAACCCGTTTTGGCAGCTTGTAACGGGCCAGTCGTTCGCTCAAAGCGATCAGTATATGTTTCTCTTCCAACGGAGAGCCGGGTTTTTTCACGACAACAGCTGTAGTGCCCTCGCCAAAATCTCTGTGCGGTACACCAATGACTGCGCTCTCAAGCACCCCATCCAACAGATCGATTTCGCTTTCGATTTCTTTAGGATAAATATTGTAGCCGCCGGAAATTACGAGATCTTTGCCGCGGCCTACAATGTTCACATAACCTTTTTCATCGATGAGACCGAGATCGCCGGTGATGAAGAAGCCGTCGTCACGGAATTCCTCCTTGGTCTTTGCAGGCATGTTCCAGTAGCCTTTGAATACGTTTGGTCCTTTGACTTCCAGCATCCCGGTCTCTCCGCTTGGAAGTTCCTCGCCATTTTCCATATCCACCACACGGATACTCACGCCAGGCAGTGGAAAGCCCACTGTTCCTGCTATCCGATCCCCCTGGTATGGATTGGAGGTATTCATATTGGTTTCTGTCATGCCATAGCGTTCCAGAATGGCATGTCCTGTGTTGTCGAAGAAAGTCTGGTGGGTTTCGTTCAAAAGAGGTGCTGACCCCGAGATAAAGAGCCGCATATGAGCAGTGCTTTCGCGGTTTACACGCGCGTCCTGTGACAAGCGCACATAGAACGTCGGAACACCCATCAATACGGTTGCTTTTGGCAGGCGGGCCACGATCTGGTCTGGATCAAACTTCGGTAACAGAAACATCGATGCGCCGGAAATGAGCGTAACATTGCTTGCTACAAACAGGCCATGTGTGTGAAAAATCGGCAATGCGTGGATGAGCCGATCCGTAGCGGCAAAGTGCCAGCTATCGCGCAGTGTCAAAGCATTGGAGAGAAGATTGTCATGGCTGAGCATCGCGCCTTTCGAGCGTCCTGTTGTGCCTGATGTATAAAGAATGGCGGCAAGATCGTCTGGCCCGCGGTCGACGTCTTTAAATTCCACTCCGGCACCGTTTGCATGGTCCATCAATGAGCCGCCGCCCGTATCGTCGAGCGTTTCGAAGACGGCACCGCAGGCGCGGACCGTTTCGGCGAGTTTTTCCGCATTTTGCGGTGAGGCGACCACAAGGGCTGGTTTGGCGTCGTTAAAAAAGTAGTCGAGTTCGGCAACGGTATAGCCCGTGTTCAGCGGCAGATAGACCGCGCCGCACCGCAAACAGGCCAGATAAAGCACTAGTGCTTCGGCACTTTTTTCAACTTGAACGGCTATACGGTCGCCGGGGTTAACGCCGCGCTCGACCAATACATTGGCAAAGCGCGCAGACAGCGCCAGCATATCCCCATATGTCCAAATTTTCCCTGCTTGCGTCTCGATGAAGCTCGCGTCGGTCGCGGAAATTGCGTTGCGGATGGCATCAAACAGGTGATTAGGCATATATTGTTCCCAAGGAATTTTTGACTGCTTTTATTGGTGGCTGAATGGAAGCCGGGTTGCGAAGATTTGCAGAAGCGATGACCTCTCCTCTTTCTGCATAGGCTTCATGATTGCGCTCGATGTCATCAAGTTTGTAAAGATAGTTGACCATCAACCCGTGCGATTCCCGCATTGCTTTGGCGGAAACATCTCCGAGATAATTGAGGCGCTCCAGTCTGGCACCGTTGCCAAGATGGAAGCGTGCGACCGCGTCGATAACACGTCCGTTGGCGGTGCGAGCATTCAGGAAATAATGCGTGGCGGCGCGCAAGAACAGCGGTTGGATTTCGGCTGCCAAAGTATCGTTGTTTTCCCAGCCTGCGTTTTCGAGGAGTTGTCGCAATCGGTCAAGCTCCAGTGTAGTGTCGGCTTCGACACTCGCGGTCTTTAACCAGCGTCCAAATCCAGGCACGGGTGAGAGGGTGACAAAATTCTTGAGTGCCGGTATTTCACGACGCAACTCTTCGACGACCTGTTTTATCAGAAAGTTCCCAAAGGAAATGCCTCGCAGGCCGCTTTGACAGTTGGAAATCGAGTAGAATACCGCCGTATCGGCATCGTTTGCCGCGATCGCGTCGCGCTTATTATCAAGTAAAGGGCCAATCTTGTCGGGAATCGATCGCGTGAGCGCAACTTCGACAAAGATCAAAGGCTCATCCGCAAGTTGCGGATGAAAGAATGCGAAGCACCGCCGGTCCGATGGCGCCAGGCGATTTCGGAGCTCATTCCAGTCGCCAATGGCATGAACGGCTTCGTAGCGAATGATTTTTTCCAGGATGTGTGCGGGTGTGGTCCAATCAATGGAGCGCAATTGCAGGAAACCGCGGTTGAACCAGGACGTGAAGAGATGTGAAAAATCTGAATCGACCGCTCCAAGTTCGGGCATCGATGTCTGCATGCGCAGAAGCGCATCGCGCATCGTGACGAGTGAAGCTGTTCCCCGTGGGGCGGCGTTCAATCTGCGAATGAGTTCTTGCCGTCTTGGTTCCGCTGCCTCATGCAGCCTGGAAAGCGTGTCGGGATTTGGCGATGCACGGTAATCGTCGATGGCTTTATCAAGACGAGCGCCGTTGGCACCGTATCTGTCAAGGAGAGCGCTCATGAATTTACGCTGCTCGTCGGTGCTGAGCGATTCCCAGTCGGTCAGTATATCCCGCGCTAGTGCGAGGCCTGAAGCTTCTCCTTTGCTCGAAAGTAGGTGCTCACAGCGCAGCATCAGCAGTTCAAAGTTCGATTGCTTCTGCGTGGGGCGCGACGATTTTACAATGAGTCGACGACCACGGTCTGCGATCGCATCGATCATGTCGCGAAATGAGGAAATGCTGCTCATAAACCTACTCCGATTGCGCGGATTGAGAAGGTTGGACGATTTCGCCTTTATCTGTGCCGGCGCCTGATCAGCTTAGTAGTCCTGTCAGGTGCATCTTATGCTTATCCCTCTTGCATGCAAAGTCAATAAGATTGTATACAAGAATTGGATCCCTAGAACAGGATGCTCCATGTCAGAAAATATTGTCCTGAAATTGCGCGATCAGATTGAAAACGAAATTCTGAGTGGGGGCTTCTCATCCGGAAAACGTCTGGATGAGGTGCGGTTGGCTCAGCAGTTTGGCGTCTCGCGCACACCGATACGTGAAGCATTGATGCAGCTGAGTGCGATTGGCCTCATTGAAATTCGCCCGCGCAGGGGTGCGATAGTCGTGGAGCCAGCGCCAGAGCGCATTTATGAAATGTTCGAAGTAATGGCTGAACTGGAGGCCATGGCTGGCGCGCAAGCGGCGCGTCGTCATACGGAAGATGACCGCCTCGCGCTCATGGAAGCGCATCTCAATTGTACCAAATCCGCTGAAGCGGAGGATCCGGACGCCTATTATTACGACAATGACGTTTTCCACGCAGCCATTTATACAGCAAGCCATAACGGCTTTTTGAAAGAGCAGTGTGAGGCGCTTCATCGCCGTTTGCGTCCTTACCGCCGCTTGCAGTTGCGATTGCGAAATCGAATGCGAGCCTCATTTGAGGAGCATGACCGGATTGTGAAGTCCATCTTGTCGGGCAATAGCGCGGCCGCTTCTGCTGTATTGCGCATGCACATTGCTGTTCAGGGCGAGCGCTTTTCGGACCTGATTGCCCAGCTCAATGCTGGTAAATCAGGACGTTGACCAAAATGTAATAAAATCCTCTTTTAAAATTCCTCTTATCAATAATGAAATTTTATTGACATTATTTTCTTGATACTCATACTGAGTTTCAAATCGCGCTGGAGATGAAAGGGCATAGAAAAGCCTTCTCCGGGCTACGGCTTGACTTTGAATTGGCCGTGGTAAAAGTCGCGAGGAGGGAACGATGCAGATGAGAGTTGAGGACGCTGTCGCCGATGTCTGGGCGCGGTTGGATGCCAGGTCAGATCGGGTCGTGGGATTGACCAGTGATCTGGTTAGAATTCCTTCCGTCAATCCAAAATTTCAGGACCTGCCCGAAGAGGGACGTGAAGCTGAAGTGCAAGCGCTGATTGCGCGCGAACTGTCTGGTAGTCACCTTGAAATAAAGACGTTTGACGCTTTGCCGGGGCGCCCTAATCTTCTGGCTGAGACGGAAGCAGTCGGTAACGGCGACCGTGATTTGATCTTGTGCGGTCATATCGACGTCGTTCCGGTCGGTGATGTCCGCGAATGGAGCTATGACCCGTTTTGCGGCGATGTTCGAGACGGTAAAGTGCTCGGTCGCGGCACGATGGATATGAAGGCTGGTTTGGCCTGTTGCATCGAAGCACTGCGTGTGATCCGAGAAGCGGGTATCACGCTTCAGGGTAAGGTATCACTGCACTCTGTCGTCGATGAAGAGGCTGGTGGTTTCGGCGCGAAAGCCATGGTCAAAGCGGGATATTTGGCACCCGCAGCTATCATCGCAGAACCGGGTGGTGACGAGATTTTTATCAGCCAGGGTGGCCTGGAGTGGCTCCGTATTACCATTCGCGGTCGTCAGGGTCATTCGGCGTATCGGTTCACTGGTATGTATCCGCAGCCCCATCAGGAAAACCGTAAGGCCCCGCCCATCAGCGCTGCCGATATGGCTACGCGCTTCCTTGTTGCGTTGCGCGATTATGAAGCCGCCAATGCCCGCGTGAAAAGTCATCCCATGATGGCTCCGGGCATCAATCATTTTGGCGTGGGATCAGTACGGATCGGTGCTGGCCTTGGTGCGGACGGTTTGCCGATGATCATGACAAATCCAGGCATAGTGCCGGATGTCGCCGTCATCGATATCGATCATAAGTTCATGCCGCATGAAACCAGTGCTGAAATTCGTGCGGATTTTGAACAGTTCGTTGCACATTTTTGCGCTACAGATCCCTGGCTGCGCGAAAATCCGATCGACGTGAAATGGGATCTCTATGATCTCCACTTTCCACCGATGAATACGGCTGCCGACCATCAGTTGGTCAAGATCGTTACAGACAGACGTTCCAGCCTTGGCAAGCCAACGGCGTTGCGCGGTTCTATCGGTGTGACAGACGGTGCGCATTATGCGGTCGCGGGCGTCCAACCCATACGTTATGGCCCATTTGGTGCTAACCAGCATGCGGCAGATGAATGGGCCGACGTGGCGTCCATCAAGATGACCACCAAGGTCATGGCTGCCGCTATTCTTGATTGGTGTGGTGTGGCCTAAGCGATCATAAGCACTTGAAATTTCGGCAGAGTTCCTTTCCGGCGCCACACGGCGTCAACGGAGAAATCGTATCGTGATGAACTTCTTCAATCCAGTCCAGATGCGCACAAAGCGCTCGCGTCTCGCTTATCTCGTCGCTTCCGCCGGCATGGCGGCGTTGGTGGCCACAGCGCTGCCGGCGGCGGCTGAAACGCTTAATTGGGCGCGTGCGTCGGATGTACAGACGCTCGACCCCCACGCCTATAATGAAGGTATAACCCATGCCTTCAACCATCAGATCTATGAGCCGCTGGTGGCTCGCTCCGACGACGGCAAATTGATCGGCGTTTTGGCGACCGAATGGAAGATGTTGCCCGACCAGACCGACATCTGGGAGTTCAAACTGCGCCCGAATGTTACCTTTCATGACGGTGCGCCATTCACAACTGACGACGTCATTTTTTCATTTCAGCGCGCCATGGCGCCTACATCAAACGTTCGCTCACTCCTGACGGCGGTCGATAGCGTAACTGCCAAGGACGAGCATACGATACAGATCAAGACCAAAGGCACGAGCCCGCTGCTGGTCAACAATCTTGTCAATATTTTCATGATGAACAAAGCCTGGGCGGAAAAGAATGATGCTGCATCCCCGCAGGATTTCAAGGCTGGCAAAGAAGGCTATGCTGCGCGCAACGAAAATGGTACCGGGGCTTATCGTCTTGTCAGCCGTGAAGCAGACCGTCGCACTGAACTGGCAGCCTATCATAAATATTGGGGTATAGGTCAGTTTCCTCTCGATATTGATCGCATTGTATATACCCCCATCCAGTCGCCAGCCACGCGCGTTTCGGCACTTATCAGCGGAGAGGTAAATTTCCTGCAGGACGTTCCCCCGCAGGACATTGCCAAGCTGGAACAGAATCCGGAACTGCGCGTGGTCAGGGGACCTGAAAACCGCACCATCTTCTTTGGCGTCAATATGGGAGCCGACAAGCTCACTTACGGTGAAGCGAAGGGAAATCCATTCGCTGACAAGCGAGTGCGTCAGGCGATGAACATTGCAATTGATCGCAGTGTTATTGGTAAGGCGATTATGCGAGGCGAGTCTATTCCAATTGGTACTATCGCGCCTCCTTTCATCAATGGCTATACGGAAGAAATGGGCAAGTTGCCCGAGGTCAATATCGAGAAAGCCAAACAACTGATGAGCGACGCCGGATATGGCGACGGTTTCTCGGTTACGCTCAATTGTACCAATGACAGTTTTGTCAACGATGAACGTATCTGTCAGGCTATTGTCGGCATGATGGCGAAGATTGGGATCAAGGTTCATCTCGATGTGCAGCCCGCCGGTGTAGTGTTTCCAATGGTCGCCAATGGCAAGACGGATTTCTACCTGATGGGCTGGGGGGCTTCGACCTTCGACTCTCAATATGTGTTCGACAATCTTGTGCACTCCCGCAGCGAAGGACGCGGTGCGTGGAGCGCTGTGAATTTCAACAATGCCGAGATCGATGCCGAGATCGAGACGTTGGGTACGGAAGCCAATATCGAAAAGCGCAATGCGACGATTGCTGAGATATGGAAGGTCGTTCAGGACGAGAGTTTCTATTTGCCGATCCATGCGCAGATGCTGGCCCGTGCTTCGGCGAAGAAAATTCACATCACGTCGAACCTGTCCAACAGTCTCTTCGTCAAGACGATATCGGTAGACAAATGATCGCCTTCCTCCTGCGCAGACTGGGATCGGCTGTGCCAGTCATGTTAATCACAGCCTTCCTGTCCTTTGCCGCGTTTCGCTTTATCGGCGATCCGCTGCAAAATATGCTGGGACAGGATGCGACTGCGCAGGATCGCGCTCGGCTTGCCGCAGAGCTCGGCTTCGACCAACCCTTCTATATTCAGTTCTGGCGCTTCATTGTCTCGATCCTGCATGGAGACTTTGGTGTTTCAACGCGCGTCGGACGTCCCGTACTGGATTTGATTGTCGAGCGGCTTCCAGCAACTCTCGAACTCGCCGTACTTTCATTTGTCATAGCCATGGCGGCGGGCATCGCGCTTGGTGTGTTGACTGCATTGCGTCCGCGCTCCATCTTTTCGAAGCTTGCCATGACGGGATCGCTGGTTGCTGTATCGCTGCCGAATTTCCTGATCAGTATTGCGCTGATCTATATATTCTCGGTGCGGCTCGGTTGGCTACCGGCTTTTGGACGCGGCGACACGGTTAAAATCGGCTGGTGGACGACTGGTCTGCTGACGAAATCCGGCTGGCTGGCAATCATCCTGCCTGCGATCTCTCTTGCGACCTTCCAGTTGACACTCATCTTGCGGCTGGTGCGAACGGAGATGCTGGAGGTGATGCATTCGGATTATATTCGCTTTGCCCGGGCACGCGGCTTGTCGCAGCGATTGATCTATTTTTCCTATGCTTTGAAGAACACAATGGTACCGGTCGTGACTGTTGCGGGACTGCAATTGGGATCGATCATTGCTTTTGCTGTGGTCACGGAAACCGTATTTCAATGGCCGGGTGTGGGACTTCTCTTCATCAATTCCGTCAATTTTTCCGATGTGCCGATCATGGCAACCTATCTCCTTTTGACATCTCTGATCTTCGTGACGATCAATATGGTGGTTGATTGCATCTACTATCTCATCGACCCTCGCCTGCGGGTTGCGGGAGGCGTAAAATGACGTCAATTCTGCGCTTCTTTCGTTCGGACATAGGCTACGCTTATCTTCGTTCACCGGGTGCGATTTTTGCAACGGTGGTTCTGGTTCTGATACTGATTGCCGCCGTCGGCGCGCCGTTGCTGGCGCCCCAGGATATTCTCGATCCGGCGCAGCTCGATCTGCTGTCAGCCAATACCCCGCCGTGGAGCATCAACGAGTTCTCCAACCAGTTCTATATTCTGGGTACGGACGATCAGGGTCGCGATATCCTGTCTGCGACGCTCTATGGAACCCGTGTATCCTTGCTGGTTGGTCTGGCGGCAGTCCTGCTTTCGATGAGTATTGGCGTCACATTAGGATTGATTTCCGGCTATTTCGGAGGACGCATCGATGCGATCATCATGCGTATTGCAGATGTACAACTGTCTATCCCGGCGATCCTGATAGCACTGCTCATTTTTGGATTGACCCGTTCGCTTCTGCCGCCTGGCGCACGCGATACGATGGCCGTCTATGTTCTTATACTGGCAATCGGCTTTTCAGGTTGGGTCTCCTATGCGCGTACCGTGCGCGGGGCGGTGATGGTGGAAAAGCAGCGTGAGTATGTTCAGGCCGCGCTCATGATGGGGCTACCGACCCGCATCATTCTCGCCCGCCATATTCTGCCCAATGTGCGGCGCCCTATCATGGTGATTGCTACCATCTCTTTGGCGCTCGCCATTATAACCGAGGCAACATTGTCCTATCTCGGTGCCGGCTTGCCTGCCACCCAACCATCGCTCGGTACGCTCATTCGTAGCGGCCAGGATTTTCTCTTTGCCGGGGAATGGTGGATACTTCTATTCCCCGCGGTCACGCTTCTGGCGCTCGCACTGGCGATCAACGTGCTTGGCGACTGGCTGCGCGACGCACTCAATCCAAGAGGGGTTTGAGCGATGGTATCTTCAAAGCCTCCCATTCTATCGATCCGTGATCTTTGTGTCGATTTTCCCAGCCGCCACGGCACGTTTAGCGCGGTACGCAATGTCAGCTTCGACATTGCCGCGGGTGAAATTCTCGGCATAGTCGGTGAATCCGGTGCCGGAAAGTCGACTGTCGGGGCGGCCATTACCGGCCTGTTGCAGGCTCCAGGCTTCATCAGTGCAGGTGAAGTTCGACTTTCGGGCGACATCATTGATGCACGCAATATCAAAGCTATGCGGGCTTTGCGCGGCAAGCGCATCTCGACGATTTTTCAGGATCCGCTGACAAGTCTCAATCCACTATTCACTATCGAACGTCAGTTGGTCGATACGATCCGGACCCATCGTCCGATGTCGAAGGCGGATGCAAAGGCGGAGGCTATACGCCAGCTTGAAGTGGTCGGAATTCCCGAGCCCGCGCGACGCGTAAAAAACTGGCCGCATGAATTCTCCGGTGGCATGCGTCAGCGCGCAGTTATTGCACTTGCACTCTGCTCTGAACCGGAGCTGATCATTGCGGATGAGCCCACCACAGCGCTTGATGTTTCCGTTCAGGCGCAGATATTGGAGTTGATCCGTAAGCTGGCGTTGGAACGCGGCGTCGCCGTCATGCTCATCACCCATGATATGGGTGCCATTGCGCAGATCGCCGACCGTGTGGCTGTCATGCGTGCGGGAGAGATCGTTGAACTGAATGACACGCAGACGATACTCGAACAGCCCCAGCACGAATACAGCCGTGCGCTGATCTCCGTTGTGCCTCGCGGCGATGTCAAACTTGATCGGTTTCCGGTCGCGGGTGCTCCAAAGAATATCGATATTGCCATGCAATGGTTGTTGCAAGGGACTGCGGACAGCGCGTCATCGATCAATGACGCTTTGGTCGAGTTGCACCACGTGGAACAGATCTACGGCGGCAAGAGCCTGTTCTTTGGCAAGGCATCAGGCGGCTTCAAGGCGCTGCATGATATCAATCTCGACATTCGACGGGGCGAGGTGATGGGGCTGGTCGGGGAGTCCGGATCGGGTAAGTCGACCATGGCGCGTATATTCGCAGGTCTGACGCGCCCAAGTCATGGCCAAATGTTTTTCGGCGGTCAGGATGTCTTCGCTGCGCCTTTTCCGGTGCGTCAGCAGATCAGACGCGACACGCAAATGGTGTTCCAAGACCCCTATTCCTCTCTTAACTCGCAGATGCGGGTTGGGGACATTATAGCAGAGCCGATGGTACATTACGGGCTTGCAACCAGTCGCCGTCAGGCCGAACCAATCATGCTGGAGCTATTGAATGCCGTAGGGCTCGATGCCACAGCCGCGCGGCGATATCCCCATGCGTTTTCCGGTGGCCAGCGGCAACGCATTTCAATTGCCCGAGCTTTGGCAAGCCGCCCGCGCTTTCTTATCTGTGACGAGCCCACTTCAGCGCTGGATGTGTCAATTCAGGCGCAGATACTGAACTTGTTGAAGGATTTGCAGCAAAAACTATCGCTGACAATTCTTTTCATCAGCCATGACTTGCCGGTCGTTCGCCAGATTTGTGACCGTATTACGGTGCTGCAACAGGGCCGAATTTGTGAAATCAACGCCACGGAAGATCTGTTTGATTCGCCGCAGCATGCTTACACGACCAATCTTCTTTCAATGATCCCAGATATGCGAAGGCGCACACATTGTCTGATGGGAGAAATGGCATGAGTGTCAGGGATAGGTTGACCGATGGTGCTATCGATTTCACGCGGTCGGAACTGAAAATTATACGCGAACTTCTGTCGAATTACCCAGCTTCGGGGCTCAACACAGTCGCTCATTTGGCATCAGTTGCCGGGGTCAGTGATCCAACTGTTGTGCGGCTTGTGAATAAGCTTGGCTTCAGCGGGTATCCGGAATTTCAGGCCGCACTTGTCAGTGAAGTGCAGGAGCGTATGAGTTCTCCTCTTTCAATGATGGATACGCGCAAGCCTGCACTGGGGCAGAACAATTTCTATCAGCATTTTCTGGATGCAAGCATTCAGGCGCTGGGGACTGCCAAGTCGACCATGCCTGCGCATGATTTTGAAGCGGTCGTGGATGCGGCGGCCGATACCAGTATGCGCATTCACTGTTTGGGTGGGCGTTTTAGTGGCATGTTGGCCGGCATGTTGTGGGCCCATATGAAACAACTGCGTTCCGATACACACTGGATCAACGGAGCGGAAGCAGATGAGGTCGATCGCCTGATTGACCTTGGACGCAAGGACACGCTCTTCGTTTATGACTATCGTCGATATCAAACCGGCACCATCCGGTTTGCGCGACACGCTGCCGATCAAGGGGCGAAAATCATTCTATTCACCGATCGGTGGCTTTCGCCCATTGCCGAGTTTGCCGCACTCACACTCACGGCACCGGTTGATACAGCTTCACCCTATGACACCATGGTGCCTGCCATGGCGCAGACTGAAGCGTTGATCGCTGCTCTCACTACGCGCTTTTCAGCCACATCGCTGAAACGCATCCAGCGGCTGGAAGAACTACGCCGCAGCTACGCAATTACCGAAGACGCGCTCAAACCAAGCAAGTGAGCGCATTCGACCGACTGATCTCATGAGGAGAAGACGATGGCTTCCATCGAAGTAAAATTCGGCAATGATCTTTTGCGCCGTGAAAGCGCTTACGAGCGGGACATGACCTCTCTGCTGCTGGTGGATATGCAACGCATCTGGTGCGAGCCCAATCTCGATCCGACGCACCCGCAGGATGCCGACAGCTACTATCATCGCCGTCTGCGCGATTTGGTGGTACCCAATCAAAAGCGCATTCTCGAAGCAGCGCGCGCTGCCAACTGCAATGTCCTCCACACGATCATCCAGAGCCTAACAAATGATGGTCGTGATCGGTCGCTCGATCATAAACTGTCTGACATGCATGTGCCAAAAGACTCGCCTGAGGGGGCAGTGATCGACGCACTGAAGCCGATTGATAACGAGATCGTTCTACCCAAAACCTCTTCCGGGGTCTTCAATTCGACCAATATCGATTACGTACTGCGCAATCTCAACACCCGCTACCTTATCATTGCCGGCGTTGTCACCGATCAATGCGTCGACATGGCAGTACGTGACGCTTCCGACCGGGGCTATCTCGTCACGGTCGTGCATGATGCCTGCGCCACCTATACGCAGGAACGTCACGAAGCCGCACTCAACGCTTATGCTGGCTATTGCTGGATCACCGATACTGAGACCGTTCTCGCGCGGCTCAATGCACTCAAGGTCTGACCTCGAATTCTGGGAAAAAAGATGGATAATCGCACGAAAGCCGATGCGAGCCTCATGGAGCTTGCTACCATCGTCACGACTGATCTTTGTGGCATTACACGTGGACGTAGCTTTGCAGTGAACGAACTCGACAGTTACTTGCGCAAGGGTGTGGGCTGGGTGCCAGCTAACCTGGCATTGACACCATTCGACGAAATTGCCGGAGACAATCCCTGGGGCTCGAAAGGAGACCTGCGTCTGATGCCGGATGCAGAGAGCCGCGTCCGTGTTTCTTGCCTTCCAGACGAAACACCGCTGCATTTTTACCATGCCGATATTACGCATCTCGACGGTTCACCGTGGGATTGTTGCGTGCGTACTTTCCTCAAGGAGACGATTGAGGCGTACGAACGTGAAGCCGGCCTTCGTGTTGTGAGCGCGGTTGAACAGGAATTTCAGATCATCGGTGCAGATTGGCCAGATGCGCCAGCATTTGGTTTGCGTGCGCAACGTCGCACGGGCACGTTTCCTTCCCTGTTGATGCGCGCACTGGAAGAGGCTGGTGCTGAACCGGAAATGTTCCTGCCAGAATATGGCAAGGATCAATTCGAAATTACATGCCGACCCGCGCCCGTTCTTGTTGCGGCGGATCGTGGGGCCACAATTCGTGCGGTGACACGGGAAGTTGCGGCCAGTTTCGGCTGGCATGCTAGTTTTGCTCCGAAAATTTCGGCAGATGGGGTCGGCAATGGTGTCCATCTCCATGTCAGCTTCACCGATCTTGATGGCAATCCCGTAACTTTTGATCCTGATCGCCCCGGCAGGCTTTCGAAAATAGCCGGATCTTTTGCTGCTGGCGTTATCAAGCATCTGCCCGCACTCGTAGCTTTTACGGCACCGTCCGTATTGTCTTATCTGCGGCTTGTGCCGCATCATTGGAGTGCGGCTTACACCTGCCTCGGCGAAAAGAACCGGGAGGCGACGCTGCGGATTTGTCCGACCCTCGATCTACCGGGAAGCAATCCTGCACGGCAGTTCAATATGGAGTTTCGAGCCGCAGACGGATGCGCGAGTCCGCATCTGTCACTCGCGGTTCTGTTACGGGCAGGCCTTGAGGGTATCCGCGCCGAGCTTGAACAGCCACCGCTCACCAATTCCGACCCGGCCGATATGACCGATGCGGAACGCGAACGACTGGGCATCCGGAGGCTTCCTGCTAGCCTTGAAGAGGCGCTCGAGGCACTTCAACAAGACACGACCGTAATGGGGTGGTTCTCAAAGGATTTCATTGATTGTTACCTGGCAATGAAACGGAAAGAGATCAGCATCGTTTCCGGGCATACGCCTGATGAACTTTGTAGCCGCTATGCAGCTGTCTATTGATACGGGACAAGCTATGAAAGACGAAACGAGATTTTCGGCGGTGGCGGCGCGTCATGACCCAGTGAAACCACTATTAGCGATTGACGAACCGCCGCCATATACGGTTGTCAACCCCGATGGGGCATCGCCCTTTTTGCTTCTGTGTGAACATGCGTCCAATCGCATACCACGCGCGCTTGGCGATCTGGGTGTGTCATATGAGGAAAGGCAACGACACATCGCATGGGATATCGGCGTGAGCGCGCTGTCCCAGCAGCTGAGTGCCGCACTCGATGCGCCGCTGTTTATGACGAATTACTCGCGTCTGGTCATAGACTGCAATCGGCCGTTACATGTGGCCTCTGCCATTCCCGAAATCAGCGAGGCTACGCCTGTCCCTGGAAACCGTGGGCTTAGTGAGGTCGAGCGCCAGCAACGCATCGACACGTTGTTTCGTCCTTTTGCCGATGCCGTCAGGCGCAGGCTGGATTGGCGGACCGAACAGAGCCAACCCACAATTATCGTCGGTGTGCATAGTTTTACACCCGTTTATAGCGGAACGGTAAGGCCATGGCATGCAGGCATTCTGTATGGGGAAGCCAAAGTCTTTGGCCGTGCTTTGATCGCTGCCTTGGAGAAGGAAACCGGTTTGATGATTGGAGATAATGAACCGTATAATATCCATCCGGACGAAGATTACACAGTACCGACCCATGCCGATAGCCGGAAATTACCTGGCGTTTTAATCGAAGTCCGTCACGACCTCATAGAAACTCATGACGATGTTGTTCAATGGGGAAGATGGCTGACCGCAGCCTTGCTGGCGGCTGCATCTGAGTGACGAATCTTGAGGCGGGGAAAACTTCTTTTATTCACCGTCTCAGCGGAAGCTGGGTGTAATGGCACAATGCTATTCAGTCTGAAACGAGGTGCATACCGCGCTCGGAAAGCAAGTCCTCAACGCCGCGCTGGCTAAACGAAACCGATAATCGAGCCACAACGCATGTTCGATTTACAGTAGGTGGTCCAAGCGACGCTAATCTGGTCCTAGCGAATGAACTTCGACATGGAGATCGACGTCGCGGCGACCTGAACGTGATGTGCCAATTCGGCTTCGACGCGTTCGAGCGACCATCTTGTGGTCGGCGCGGCGATATTGACGGCTGCAACGGCGCGGCCACGTTCGTCGGTTACAGCGGCGGCAACCGAAATATCGCCGAGAACTGTTTCATTGGCCACGATGGCATAGCCCTTTTCGGCCGCTTCCTGAATACGGGCTTTCAAGCGGCCCTTGTCCGTTACTGTATAAGGCGTCAGCGACTTCAATACGGAGCGTTCGAAGACTTCTTCCTGCTCTTCCGACGAGCGGTGGGACAGGATGACGGTTCCCGATGCCGTGAAAAGGGCAGGTAGGCGACTTCCGACCATAATGTCGACATTGACGAGGTGCTGGCCTGGAAAGCGACCGACATAAACGATTTCCGTCCCGTCCAGTTCCTGAAGATTGGCGGTTTCACCGACCGTTCGGCTGATCTCCAGCAGATAGGGGGCTGCCTTGTGCAGGACTTCATGGGCGGAGAGATAATTATAGGCGAACTGGAGAACCTTGGAGGTCAGGGCGTAGTTACGCGTATTGTGGACACGGCGCAGAAAACCAAGCGTCTCCAGTGTGTGAACCAGACGCTGCGCTGCGCTTCGATCCAGCCCGGCCAGTTTCGCGATTTCCGAAAGCGGCATCTGCCGCTGTGGCCCGTCGAAAGCGTGCAGAATCTGAAATGTCTTTTCGGTCGATCCAACGAACAGGGACGAGCGCTTGGGATCGGCTTCCTCGCGGCCTGTCTCTCCCGACTTTTTCCCTGTATCTGCCTGCATCGACATATCGGTTCTTTCATTTTCTATTTGCTGCGAAAGCGCAGGACCGGTCGGCCCCGCGCTCGAAAGGACGGGTTGCTAAACCCGACCTCATCTCTGTATTTGCCTAACTAATTGCTCAAGAAGCAAGATCGACAGGCGATCTTTCGTACTTGTCCAGAAGACGTGCATATTCCTTCTTGAGCGCTTCGCTCAATTCGGGCTTCGGCTGGCGCAACGGCGCAAGCATGGTCGGCGCGTTGACATTGATCAGATCCATAACGGATTTCATCGGGCCCGGATTGGTTTCCGCGAATGCGTGGTTCATCAACGGGATCAGATCGCGGTGCAATGCCAGCGCTTCGGCGGTTTTGCCTTCACTTGCCAGGTCGAACATCTTGCGCCAGACGCGCGGCAGAAGATTTGCAGTCACGACGATACCGCCCGTCGCACCGGCTGCAACATGCAGCGGGAACAGGTGATCTTCGCCGCTGAGTACTGCGAAGGACGAAGCGTCAACGCCTGCCACCACACGCAGATAGTGATACATGTCGGTATTGCAGGCCTTCATGCCTATGATGCGTTCATGGCGAGACAGCTCGTGTGTGACTTCCGGATCGATGGCGATACGCGTGCGATACGGAATTTCGTAGAGCAGGATCGGCAATGGCGACTCGTCTGCATAGCGCAGGAAATAGTCGCGGATGCCAGCCTGTGTCGGGTTGGTGTAGTAAGGCGTGATAACCAGTAGAGCATCTGCACCGGCCGCTGCGAAGTCCTTGGCGGAAGCAATGGCGTCATGATAGCCAGGGTCGAGCACGCCCGCGACGACCGGGCCCTTACCTTCCATGGCCTTGGCCGAAAGCTCGACAAAGCGGTTGCGTTCACCACGCGAAAGCGCGCCGTACTCACCTGTACCGCCGAGCGGGACAACGCCGTCAACACCTTGCTGGTCGAGCCAGGCAAAAAGTGCTTCGGTGGCCTTCAGGTCGATCGTGTCGTCGCTTTGAACCGGCGTGACGAGGGCAGGCAAAATGCCGCGAAGGCTGGAAGAATTGATCATGGATAGTCCTTTCATGCGTATTCAGTAATTGGTTCAGCGCGTCATGCTGCGCTGACGCAAACGGTCGGCGACGAAAATCAGCACCGAGATAAAGACGAGGAGGCACGTCGATACCGCAGCGATGACCGGTGATACCTGAAGGGTCACTTCATCCCAGAACTGCTTTGGCAGGGTTGAATTCAACCCGCCCGACGAGAACAGTGCGATTGTGAGTTCGTCGAAGGAGGTCGCGAAGGCAAAGAGAAATGCCGAGAACATGCCTGCGGCCAGCATGGGGAAGGTGACATAGGCAAGACTCTTGACCGGGCTCGCGCCCAGACTTTGTGCTGCGAGATCGAGACGCGTGTCATAATTGCGCAGCACTGCAACCATCGTCATCACCACATAAGGCACGCAAACCACCGTATGGCCGATAATGAGGCCGACGGAGGTTCCGACCAGTCCGAGTTCTGCGAAGACATAGAACAAGCCGACCGCGATAATGATGCGTGGAGCCACGATGGGCGACAGTACGAAGGCGAGGATTGCCGCCTTGCCGCGAATATTGGCGCGAGCCAGCAGAAAGGCCGCGGGAATCCCGATCAGCATTGACAAAATACCTGCACCGAAAGCCACAACTAGCGACCGCCACAGCGCTTGAGACCACACTGGTGTGTTCCACATCTGCTCATACCACTGCATGGTAAAGCCGGAAGGCGGCCAGTTGAGCCCGGAAGCGCTGAACGAAATCGGGATCATCATGATGGCTGGCAAGCTGATGAGGATCAGCAGAGTCCAGACAAAACCGCTCAGCAGTTTCGGTGATTTCTCCGCGTCGGAGCTTTTGCGGCTGCCGGGGAAAAGTGCAATTAGTCGGTCACTGATATCGCCAATGACAGCAAGGAATCTGGCACCGGCACGACGAGCGGCGGTATCGCGGTTCACATTGGCGGTTGCTGTTTCGCCGGTCAGGCTCTGGAAGCCGAAAATCCGGTCATAGATGATGAAAACCGCAAGCACGACCACCAGAAGCAGCACGGATATCGCACCGGCCAGACCCCAGTTCAGCGTCTGCTGCACCTGATCAATGATAAGCTGGGTGATCATGGTTTCAAAGCGACCGCCCAGAAGCGATGGTACGATGAAGAAGCCGATTGAGGTGACGAAAACCATGATGGCTGCGGCTGCCACGCCCGGCATGGACAGCGGGAAGTAGACTGTCCAGAAGGCAGAGCCTGGACGGGCTCCAAGCGTCGAGGCGGCGCGGGGCAGATTGCGGTCAATGTTTTCCATTACCGACAGCATGGTCATGACGGCGAGCGGCAGCATGGCATGGACCATGCCGACGAGAACCGCGCCGAGACTGTAGATAAGGTTGGCCGGACGGTCGATCACGCCAATCGCCAGCAGGAACTGGTTGATAGCGCCATTGCGGCCAAGAATAACCACCCATGCAAAAGCGCGCACCAGAAAGCTTGTCCAGAAGGACAGTAGCACGAGGAAAATCAGCCAACTCTTAGCCTTGGGGCCCGCCGTCGAGATCAGATAGGCCACCGGATAACCAAGCAAGACGGAAAGTGCGGTGGTCGCCAACGAGATCTTGAGCGTGATCCACAGGACATTGAGATAAAGGCTGGAAGCAAAAAGCTGCTGATAGGCGGCAAGCGAAAAGCCGTCGCGGCCGACAAAGCTCAACGACAACAACTTGCCGACGGGATAGACGAGGAATGCGAGCAAAAGCACGATCAGCGGTGCGATCATGAGCAGTTGCTTGATCCATAGCGGCATCGGCTGTTTGCTGGAACGGATTGGGAGAGCGGTCATGGTCAGGCCTTCCCGTTACCGACAATGGTGACCGCGTCGGTGCCGTGCCAGGATAGTGCCAGCACGTCGCCGATCTGGAAGGCGCGACCGGAGATGCGCGTCGGGAAAGCGGCAACCAGTTCCGGGAGGGTTTCGTCTTCAGCGCGCATATAAATCTTGGTCAGGCTGCCCGTCACCATAACATCGGTTACTGTAGCGCGAAGTGCCGAAGATTCGCCGTCGCTTGCCAGCGTCACGGCAAGGTTTTGCGGGCGGATCATGACATGGATGGATGCGGACGGCTGAACCGGACCGTTGCTGAGCGCGCGGGCCTCAACGCCCTTGGCGCCGATGCGGACAATCGCTTCGTCACCATCGATCTTTTCGACCGTCGCGGGCAGCAGGTTCGATTCACCGAGGAAGTCGGCGACAAACAGCGTCTTTGGCCGGAAATAAAGATCAGCTGGCGTGCCGAGCTGTTCGATATTGCCGGAATTCATCAAGCAGATGCGATCCGACATCGTCATCGCTTCTTCCTGATCATGTGTCACATAGATGATTGTTGCACCGAGCTCACGGTGAATGCGCTTGATTTCAAGCTGCATGTGTTCGCGCAGCTTCTTGTCGAGCGCGCCGAGCGGTTCGTCCATCAGGATAATCGAAGGCCGGTAGACCATGCAGCGGGCCAGTGCCACGCGCTGCTGTTGGCCGCCGGAAAGTTCTTTCGGATAACGCTGTGCAATATGCGGAAGGCGGATCATTTCCAACGCTTCGGTCGCGCGTTTGCGCGCCTCTTCGGCGGCCACTTTGCGCATCTTCAGCGGAAACGCGATGTTCTCCAGAATGGTCATATGCGGGAACAGAGCGTAGTTCTGGAACACCACACCAATATCACGCAGATGCGGTGCGCTATAGGTCACATCCTCGTTGCCGATCAGTACCGCGCCATTGTCCGGGCGGGCGAGGCCTGCAATCAGGCTGAGAAGGGTTGTCTTACCCGATCCCGATGGGCCGAGTAGGGTCAGGAACTCGCCTTCGGGGACGAGAAGGTCCGTTTCGGCAAGTGCGATAAAATCGCCATAGCGCTTGGCGAGTTTCTGAATGGTAAGGCTGGATGAAGACATGGCAATTCCGCTGGGCTAGAGCGCGTTTCGATCAATTCGTGCTGGATCGGCGCTCTAAATTTTTTGTTTTACCGAACATCGTATCTGCTCGAAGTGGCAGGCCCGGCTGGCGCCGGACCTGTTGCTTCGGGTTAGCTCAAGAGCCAGCTATTATAACGTTCGATGGCCTTGTCCTGATTGTCGTACCAGTACTGGGCATTGATCTTGACGCCATTCTTGATGTGATCCGGGAAGGTCGGGCAGTTCTGCGCAACTTTTGGATCAATGATGTCGAAAGCTTCAGGCTGGGTAACGCCAGCGGCGAAATACTCGACGAGCTGGGCCTGACGCTTCGGATCAGAGGCGAACTTGATGAATTCCCGGCAGGCGTCGGCATTCGGCGTTCCGGCGAGGATCGCCCAATTATCAAGGCCCCAGATGTTCTGATCCCAGACGATTTCAACCGGCGCACCGCCCGACTGGGCCGACTGCGCACGCGACACCCAGGTTGGGATCATGTCCACTTCGCCGGAAATCAGCATCTGCTCAACCTGCGCGCCACTGGTCCAGAATACCGAAACATCCTTCTTGATGCGGTCGAGCGACTTGAAGGCGCGGTCGAGATCGCATGGGTAGACATCGGCATTAGCCACGCCGTCCGCCATCAGCGCCTGTTCGATGGTGTCGAACGGGTGCTTGCGCAGTGCGCGGCGACCTTCAATCTTCTCCAGATTGAAGAAGTCGGACCAGGATTTTGGTGCTTCGCGGCCCTCAAAAGCGTCCGTGCGATAGGCAAGGACGGTGGTGTAAACATTGTTGCCCACGCCATAGTCCGAAAGATATTGCTTCGGCAGGCTGGCGATGACGGCTTCACTTTCGAGGCCGTGCTTTTCAAGATATTTCTTGTCTCCAGCAGTGAGCATGAGAATGGCCGGTTCGCTGATCTTGGCCATGTCCCAGGTATAAGACCCGGCATCAACCATCGAACGGATTTGCGCGGTCGGTTCCGCATTGGCCTGAACGCCCACGACTTCGATGCCGGTTGCTTCCTGGAACGGACGGTAGAAAACGGCACCGTAAGCCTTGGTATAAATGCCGCCATCATCACGCACGACGATGCGCTTGCTCTGGGCGCGAGATGGCGTCCAGATCGCTGGCGTGGCGAGAGCGACTGCACCTGCTGCGGTGGTTTTCAGAAACTGGCGGCGTGACCAGATGGAATTCTTGATTGTCATATTCGTTCCCTTTCAAAGCAATGCTGAACCCGACAAGTCTGTCGGCTCTGGAGGATTTTATTGGCCTGTCGTGTCGGTACCCGCTCTTGCTGGCGGTATGAGACGGCCAGGGTTGAACAATCCTTTCGGATCGATCGCTGACTTCACGGCCCGCATCAGGGCCAGATCGGTGGTTGTCTTGTAACGCTCCATTTCCTGAAGCGAGACCTGTCCGACACCATGTTCGGCGCTGAATGTGCCACCCAGCGCAAAGGCGGCGTCATTGACGGCATGGCGGATATCGGCGGCAATCGCATCGCGATTTTCCAACGATTTCCAATCGTCGAAGGTGAAGAATGGAATGAAGTGCACATTGCCGTCGCCCAGATGGCCAACGATGACGAGCGAGGCATTGGACGCGAGAGCGAGAACCGCAGTGCTTGCGCGATCAATGAATTCTGCGGTCGCTGCAACCGGCACGGCACAATCCGTCGTCAGTCCGACGCCAGCCTTCTTATTGGCTTCGGAAACGCTGTGGCGTACTTCCCACATGGCGGCACGCTGGGCTTCGCTGCTGGCGATGACGGCATTTTCAATCAAGCCGTCTTCGAAAGCCTCTCCAAGCAGACTTTCAAGTGCTGCATCAAGATCATCCTCGCCACCGCTATCGGAAAGCTCGATCAGCAGGTGCCAGTCATGTTCCGTATCAACCGGTGATCGGCGTTGCGGGACGTTTTCCACCACCAGATCGAGTTGAAGACGATTCATCAATTCATAACCGGAAAGCTTGGCGCCGTAACGCTCCTGCACAGTTGTCAGGAGCTTGACGGCGGTATGAGCACTCGAAAGTCCAGCCCAAGCCACGACGTGCCGGATCGGCTGCGGATGCAGCTTCAGGACGGCGGCAGTGATGATGCCAAGCGTGCCCTCGGAGCCGATGAATAGATGCTTCAGATCATAGCCGGAATTGTTTTTGCGCAGTGCCTTGAGATCGGACCAGACAGAACCGTCCGGCAGGACAGCTTCCAGGCCGAGGATGTTTTCGCGGGTATTGCCATAACGCAGAACCGATGTGCCGCCCGCATTGGTCGCGATGGTGCCGCCAATCTGGCAGGAACCTTCAGCACCGAGGCTGACCGGATAATAACGCCCGGCATCGTTTGCTGCCGTATGGATATTGGCCAGGACGCAGCCTGCGTCGACTTCCATCGTGTTGTTCACGGGGTCGACATTACGGATGCGGCGCATCCGTTCGAGACTGACGATAACGGGCGCTGGGCCATCCCTTGCGGGAACGGAGCCACCAACCAGACCAGTATTGCCGCCTTGCGGCAGAACGGCCACGCCGTGGCGATTGCAACAGGCGACGATAGCCGCAACCTGTTCCGTGTTTGCCGGGCGCGCAACGCAAAGCGCTTCGCCGCTATATCGTCCGCGCCAGTCTTCGGTGGCATGAGCCATCTCCGCGGCATCGACGATCACTGCGTCAGCGCCAATTAGGTCAATCAGTTCCGCAATCACTGGCACTGTCATTTTCCCATTTAATTGTTATGCAATTACTTTGATTGAAATATGATAGCGAATAATTTCTGGAATGCAATAATGAGTCTTCGATGCCGATAATTTCTCAAAAACTGTTCACAGGGAGAGGAATGAAAAGAGAAAACCAGTTCTACTCACAGGGTCTTTTGAGATTGTGGGTCACTTGTAATGACTATGAGCGCAATCGTTGCTTCCATTCCGATCCGACATTTCGCCGAGAAAGCGTGGCAAAAGCAGCACCTGTCGCGCTGTTGGGGAATTGCACTATGATATGAATTGAAGCGCCGCTATGGCGCAGTAACAGTTGCGGTCGTTACGATCAGCAATCTCATGATTTCGGCTATACCATCCTTTATCCAAACGAATTTAGAATGACGCAGCGCGCATTAAATGGTCGCAATGAACTGGCTTTTGTGGGGTAGAAACGCAAGGCTGACCTCAGCCGGTTTATCAACCGGCAGGCGTGACGGGTGCGATACAGAGGAGGATCAGTTCTCTATTCCCAAGTCGCCTATGAGTGCTTCGCGTTTTGCGAGCGCATCTATTGCTTGATCGCCAAGCGCACGCGCGACCAGATTGAGCAGTCCCTCGCAGAAGACGATATATGCGCCCATACTGTTGCTGAAGAAGCTGCTGTTATGGGGAATGAAAAAGGCATGTTTTGAGGGCACGACGAGTGGAGACGCACGGGTATCGGTGATGGCAATCACATCAATGCCGTGTTTCGCGGCCACCTTTGCCACATCGGCAACATTGCGTGTATAGGGTGCGCAACTCGCCACCACAATGACATCCCCATGCGAAAGCTGGGCAATACTTTCGGCTTCCCCAAGCCGTGGCGCATCCAATAGGGCGACGTCACTGCGGATCATCGAAAGCCCGTAGGTCAGAAAACTCGCGAATGCATGAAATTGCCTCACCCCATGAACGCGAATGCGCCCTGCGTGGGCTAACAGCGCAGCCGCCTCTCGCAATTGGGTATTGTCCAATTGTGAGAGAAACCCATCGATATTTGCCTTCGATTCTGCCGAAATTATCTCGACGACATGCAATTCTTCATCGGGTTCTGATTTGACCGACATGAGCTTGCCCGCTTGCCGGCTGTAAAAATATTGCTCATCATCCGCGATGGCCTCCCGGAAAATGTTTTGTAAGTCACCGAAACCGCCATAGCCCAGTCGCTGTGCGAGCCGGGTCAATGTCGATGCATTGATGCCAAGGATATCGGCGAGTTCAGAGATCGAGCGCACGGCTGTTTGTTCTGGCACGTCGACGAGGCGCGAGAGCACATCCAGCGATTTGCCGCCTAATGATAAGCCTGCCGCGCCGCGCCGAATATCGACCGTCAAGGCACGCAGCTGTTCAAGCGTCTGCGGACGTGAGAAATCGGTCGATATACTGCCACCGGTCATCCATGAACCTCATACGGGACTGAGCGCATCGCTTCGAAAACGAAAGCGCGGAGAAGATTCGAGATTATCATAAACGGCGCATTCAACACTATCTGTGCCAATCGCAAAGTTTGCTGTGGCCAGCGTATTCTCATTGTCGGGGTCATCTGGCTGCATGCGATAAATCGGCAGCGCCGTTCTTTGAGCATCGCGGAGAATGGTCAAAGGGTCGGCAGATGCTGTCTCGCAAAGGGCGAGCAATTCATCTCCACGTTCCTGTCTCGACTGCGACGAGTCCGTCACGACCTGTTTTTCTTTGATCGTGGTCTCGTGGATCAGATGGTTGGCATGGCAGGACTGCGTGACCACTGGAATAACCGATACACTGTCATGCGTGAACTCGACGCTGAAGATCTCCGATTCACCCGGGCGGGCGAGCGTGAGGTGGAATGCGCCAGCGCGCGGTGAGACGTGCAAGAGATCAATGGCTTCATCCAGTGAGGCACAATCGAGTAGGGCGCGGGTCAGCACCATGCGCGGAAGCCCGTTGCCGCTTTGGCGAGACCGGATATTGTTCACCGTCATCACAAGCCCAGCATCATTGAGCGCAAATGTGTGGCCCGGAAGAGAGGCGGGATAAACAAACGCACTGAAAGTGCGGCCCGACTTCGGCTGAATGGTTGCAATTGCACAACCAGCCCGCAATCCGGGATCCCCATCCTCATTGTGCGCGACCCCCGGTTTGGCCCCGGGTGTCTGAACGGTTGTACAACCGTCAGGGCTTAAAGCCCACACATCACCACGGCAGTTCCATGCAAAAACATCCTTGAACGGGAGGTCCAGACCGTCAGCCAATCCTGTCAACTCGTCAAGATAGTCTGGGAAGTGTTTTTCCGTCAGCGAGAGCGCTTCTTGTACGCGCTCACTGTCCTTGAATCTGGTGACGACTGCCCAGGCATGGGTACGAATCAGATGCCGATGCGCAAGTGCTGCGCCATGCTGTCCCAATGCTCTTCCGATTTCGAAGGATGTGCCTTTGACCGCGATTGCCGACAGCCGATTGGAGACATTAATGGACATGTTGAAGGAACTCGCGCAGACGGGGATTTTCGGGATTATCGAGCAACGTAGCCGGGCTTCCATCGACCGTGATCTTGCCGCCCTCCATGAAGATCAGTCTGGTGCCCACTTGTCGGGCGAAAGCAATCTCGTGTGTAACAACAATCATCGTCATGCCCTCGTCGGCGAGCGATTGCATAACTTTGAGCACCTCCTGCCGCAGTTCTGGATCCAGTGCAGATGTGGGCTCGTCGAAGAGCATGAGTTTGGGCTTCACAGCCAGGGCACGGGCGATGGCAACACGCTGTTGCTGTCCACCAGACAATTCCGAAGGATAATGTCCGCCGCGTTCGCCTAATCCCACTTTGACCAGTAAAGCCTGTGCCTGCTCTATTGCGTCGGCTTTCGAAACGCCGCGCACGCGGCGCGGACCGAATGCCACATTCTCGAGTGCAGTCATTTGCGGAAAAAGATTGAACTGTTGGAACACCATACCAGCTTCCTGACGGATCAGGCGCACGCGTGAACGCCCGTCGCGAACGCTGATATTGTCGACGATCAGGTCACCGGCATCGATTTCTTCCAATGCGTTGATACAACGCAAGAGCGTGGACTTTCCCGAACCTGAAGGGCCGATCAAGACAACCACCTCACCGGCATTGATGCTGAGATCGACATCCTTGAGAACTGTGATCGGGCCGAAGGTCTTTGTAACGTTCTTGAACTCGACGATGCTCATAGGATGCGCATCCTTTTTTCGGTGAAGCGGAGAGCGAGGGTCAGAACGCCGGTCATGATGAGATACAGTATCGCAACCGCGGTCCAGATTTCGACGGCTCTAAAGTTGGAAGCCATGATCTCTTGACCTTGGCGGGTCAATTCTCCGACGCCGATCACGATGAATAGCGAGGTGTCTTTGAGGCTGACGATGAACTGATTGCCGAGGGGAGGGATCATGCGGCGGAACGCTATGGGGCCAATGACATAGGCCAACACTTTCCACATGGGCAAGCCAAGAGCGAGGCCCGCTTCTTTCAGGCCCTTGCTGACCGAAAGTAAAGTACCGCGAACGATTTCAGCAATATAGGCACCAGCATTGACGACGATAGCAGTCACGGCTGCTGTCATCGGGTTCACACGAATATCCGCGACCATTGGTAATGCGAAATAAATAAACATTACCTGTACGACGATGGGGGTGCCGCGAATAATCTCGATATAGATAAAAGCAATAGCGTTCAGCAGCCAGTTGCCATAGGTGCGCATGAAGCCGGTGATTGTTCCAAGAATAGTGCCGCCGACAAGACCGGCGAGTGCAATCAGGATGGTCAGGCGCGCTCCGCCCAGAAGGGCAGGCAGTGCATCTATGACCACCGACCAGTCAAACTGCATTGGTGTGCTCCCATAGAATGCGCGTCGGTAAACCCGACGCGCCGAGGCCGTTTAGTGACGGATCAAAGTTTCGGTTCGGTACCGAACCATTTCTTGTAAATGGCGGTGTAGCTACCATCTTGCTTCAGCTTGGCGAGCGACACATTCACTTTGGCGACAAGATCGCTGCCCTTGGGAAAAGCAATGCCATATTGTTGCGCCATCATCTGCTCGCCCACAGCCTTGACCTTACCGCCGCCAGCTGTGTTAATGTAGTAAAGGATGTTCGGCGTATCGTGCATGGCTGCATCAACGCGGCCCGTCTGTAGTTCCATATAGGCATTATCAACGTTCGGGAACTGCCGCAGTTCTGTGTCTTTGAAGTTTGCCTTGGCATAGTCGGCAGCAGATGTGCCGGTCTTGATGGCTACTGTCTTGCCTTTCAGGTCTTGCGCACCCGTGATTGTGCTGTCCGCAGGAACCATTAGCAGAAAGCCGCTGTCATAATATCCATCAGAGAAATCGATGACCTGCTTGCGCTCATCCTTGATGGTGATACCAGCGAGGCCCACATCGACCTGTTTGGTTTGAAGTGCCGGAATGATGCCGTTGAAGTCCATGGGCTGGAGCGTGTAGGTGACGCCAAGATCCTTGGCTATGGCATCCCATAGGTCGATGTCGAAACCAACATATTTATCGCCCTGCTTGAACTCGAAGGGGACGAAGGCGGTATCGGTGGCAACGACGAGGTCCTCGGCCTTGGCAGTTCCAATGGACATGGCAGCGATGACAGCACCGAGCAAAAAATGGCGAATACGCGTTTTCATTGATGTGTTCCCTTTATCGTTAGAGGCGTTGAAGGTCGATCCTTCTCTGCTTCTTGCAAATATAGAATGCTTTTTATTAATTGTTGCAATGAAAATTTGCACAAAATGAGTGAGGCAATTGTACAGATTGCCGATTTAATAGACAGATCAAGCAGTTGGAGCGAACTACGTTTTCATTAGGCGGGTCTAGAGTTTTCGGTGCGGTATCGTGCTTGCGTAAATGTTCAGGGATTGCAGATAGCGGTCAGCATTGGTCAACGCCTCGATAGACTGAGGACGATTGCGGTTGGCCAGAAGGCCGCACAGTACCTCTGAAACTGCAAGGGCGGGTGTTAAAGTGTGAAAGAACGTTTGGCTTTCGGTGGAAACCAGCATGCTTTGATTTGAGATCGCGACGAGCGGAGAAACTTCGCTGTCTGTGATAGCGACGATCGACATAGCTTTTTGCCTTGCAACCTCGGCAAGTTCCAAAGTCTGCAACGCATAGGGATTGATTGAAATGGCAAAAAGGGCGTCATCGGAACCGGCATGCATGAGCGCATCGCCGCCGGTTCCTGCCGGACCATCCAGATGTATCGTCTTGTCGCCCAACAATGACATCACGTAGTGAAAATGCCAGGCAACGGAATGGCAGGATCGAAGTCCGAGCACATAGACGCGACGGGCTTTCAAAAGGTGATCGGCCACCGCGCTTAACTGGTTGAGTGACTGGGGTTCACAAAGTCGCGCAATTTGGGCCGACAGACCTTGAAGCATATTGCGGGCTAGGTCGTTGGTGTCGCCACCCGGCGTATCGACATTGTATTGCAGGGCGCGAGCAGCAAAGCCATCGGCGCTGATCCGAATTGCCTGCGCATGATGGGACCGTATTTCTTCGTAACTGTCCAAGCCGAGAAACTTGGTCAAACGCGTGATCGTAGAGGGTTGTACGCCAGCATTGCGGGCAAGTTCCCGCATGGACACAAGGGCCACATCTTGCGGGTGTGCCAGAATATATCGGGCGGCTTGCTGCAATTGATGTGACATTTCGTCAAAGCGAGCAATGATGCGCGCCCGCAATGGGTCGGTATGCAACATTTGTGTCGTCTTTCGTCAGGTGGGTTTTGATCGAATTTGGCGGTCTTACGTAAAAAGTCAAATAATTTCGAATGTTATGCCGCGATGGCCGTCGATGGAACGCTGATCAGAACGTTTCATAAATGCTCAAATAATACGTTTGTGCCCAAATTTTACAATATAAAACATATGTTGCAATATAGCGAAAAGCCTGCAACAAATGTGTCAGACGGAAGTCGTTGAATTTTTCAAGGCAATCGAGAGAAACATGACGCGAATTCTTCACCGTTCGATTGGCGCCAATTTACCAAGAGCCGTAGCCGGTCACGGTATTTATATCACGGACAGCGAGGGGCGCAGTTACATCGATGGGTCGGGTGGGGCGGCCGTGAGCTGTCTTGGCCACGGCAATGCAGAAGTTGCAGCGGCGATGAAGGCGCAGATCGATCGTATCAGCTACGCCCACACATCGTTCTTCACAACCGATGCGGCGGAATCGCTTGCCGAACGTCTCGTCGCCATGACCCCGGACGGGCTCGACCATGTCTATCTGGTCTCGGGGGGGTCCGAGGCGGTGGAGGCCGCGTTGAAAATGGCGCGCCAATATTTCGTTGAAATCGGACAACCCCAGCGCCGCCACATTATCGCGCGTCGTCAAAGCTATCACGGCAACACCATTGGCGCGCTAGCGACAGGCGGTAATGCCTGGCGTCGCGCACAGTTTCAGCCCATCCTCCCGGAAACCCATCACGTATCGCCCTGCTATTCCTATCGCGATCAAGAAGCGCAGGAAGATAGCGTTGACTATGCAACGCGTCTGGCCGCTGAACTCGAAGCCAAGATCATTGAGCTGGGTGCCGATGAAGTCATCGCTTTCGTTGCCGAACCAGTTGTGGGCGCGACGCTTGGCGCGGTTGGCCCGGTCGCCGACTACTTCAAGAAAATACGGGCCGTCTGCGACAAGTATGGCGTCCTCCTGATTTTAGACGAAGTCATGTGCGGCATGGGGCGTACCGGAACACTTTTTGCGTTCGAACAGGAAGGTATCGTCCCGGATCTGGTCACCATCGCAAAGGGCCTGGGCGGTGGTTATCAGCCCATCGGCGCCGTCGTTCTTTCGGAGCGCATCTATCGTGCATTTGCAGACGGTTCCGGTCTGTTTCAGCACGGCCATACCTATATCGGTCATCCGGTTGCAGCTGCTGCTGCCGATAAAGTCGTGGAAATCCTGACTGGCACCGACATTCTCGACAATGTTATCCGTATGGGCGAACGGTTACAGTCCTGTCTTGAAGCTGCGCTCGTACAAAACGCACATGTAGGCAATATCCGCGGACGGGGGCTTTTTCGTGGGATCGAGATTGTGGCGGACAGGGACTCCAAGACGCCATTCGATCCAGCAAAGAAGCTGCATGCGCGTATCAAGCGGGAGGCAATGCAGCGTGGGCTTTTGTGTTATCCGATGGGTGGCACAATTGATGGTGTTCGCGGCGATCATGTGCTTCTCGCGCCACCCTATATTATTCAACCCGAAGAAGTCGATTTGATTGTTGACCGGCTGTCGTCTGCAATCGAAGCGGCAATTCGGAGCTGACGATGGGGCATCGCGGAGCGGCGCTGGTTGAGCAGTTTCGCGGTACGAATATCGTTCCCGGCGGCGTGATCGGAGTTTGTGATAGCAATGGTGTTGAATGCGTGCCGTTGTTACACACGTTTCTCGGCGCGTTGGGGCCGGTGGAGGGCGAGGGGATTGCATTCTATGCCGATGAAATTCTACGTGGGCTGGATCAGTCTGGCGATCTTGATGGACCACAGATACAGCAACTGAAAGACGCCGCCGCTGCTCATAATGTTGTGCTGGTGGTTGGTCTTGGGGTCAAAGACCAACGTTTGGCCGGTGTCATGCGCAATGCATCACTCGTCATTACGCCTGTGGGCATTGAAGGGGTCTACATCAAGGTGCATCAATGGCACAATGAGAAGCTCTACGCGCGCGGTGGAAAACGGCGTCTATTCTCTAAACTGCAACAGGGCAGGCCTGCATGGGACCAGCGCTTTATGGGGCGTTCCTGTGCGATAGCCCCTGACGGACGGGTAGTCGGTCATCTCGATCATGACCGAGAGGATGCGCTGAGGGTTGTACTCGACCTAGATGACATTGCCCGTTATCGTGCTGCCACTGGAACCTGGGCCGACCGTGTTCCGGAGCTTTACGCGAAATACGCTCATTCTGTTGAAAAGAATTAAATCACAAAGAGATAACAATGACCGAGACACCATGCCCACCGCTTAAAGATGCCGACTGGCCAGCAGCCATTGAAGATCTTCGATCCGGTTTCGCCGGCGCCTTGAATGTCTATCGAACGATGGCATATCATCCGAATCTTGTCCGGGCCTGGGCGCCGTTGCGCCAGCATATCGTGAAAGACAGCGCTCTAGGCTTGGAGCGTTCAGAACTAGTTATCCTGCGTTCGGCATACCGGATGGGGTCTGCTTACGAATGGGCTCATCACGTGAGTCGCGCTCGTGCGCTTGGAATGTCGGATGAGCGCATCGCTGCCATGCGGTCGAAGCCGGAAGGTGAAGATGGCCTGATTGCGGAAGCTGTCGACTGTCTTTTCGACAAAAGGCGGTTGCCACTCGATCTTGAGGAAAAACTGGCTGATCAAATTGGGCGAGCAGCCGTTTTTGATTTGATCGCTACGGTCGGCTTTTACTCAGTTCTTGGTTATATCCTCATGACATATGAGACTCCGATCGATGAAGCGGTAGCAAAGGAATTGGAGTTATCTCCACTTTAATCTCAGCTCCAAGAGGTTAACCGTTTTAGACGAAACACACATATCCGCTTTTGAGAAAAATGGCATTCCAATGCTGCTCTTAAGAAAGGTAAGAGAGGTAAAGTCGAACAGCTGAAAATGTTGCTCGGAAAAAGGAAGCGCTATGTTGCAACCTTTCGGAGCGATTTCTCAATTTCTCCGCCGCAATAGGCTTGACCATAGGCATTGAAGCTTTTGGTATCCAATGCCGTGAGTGATGGGATTGCCTGCATCCGTTTGGAATGACCCATGATTGTGGGAGAGGTTTCCTCAATGATTGCCTTGATGGCCGAAAACCGATCAGCCATTGTAGCCCAGAGAATGGCGGTCACGATATCGGCTACGCCGGCCGTTTCCGATCCCAGCATAAATCCGGTGTCAGCTTCAAGTCCGTTTCGTTCGCCGGTGTCTTGAAAAATCCGAAGCCACTTTTGCAGCCGCGGAACGAACTCATTCCACTTTTCACGCGTCCACATTTCGCGGCCGCCATTGAGTGTTAGTTCATCGATGACATCGTTCGCATCGTTTACGACCTTGGCAGTCAGCGTTCGGTCTTCGACCGTTGTGGGCAGAAGTTCTAACCGCTCTCCAAGATACATTGCGATTGCCGACATCTGCGATACCGCAAAATTGCGATGGTGATCGATTAGAACCGGCGGTCCCATGAACGCTATAGGCTGCTCCTCAACAGCGAGGCCCATGATTTCTTCGATCTCGTCGAAATTGTGCTCGTTCCAGGAACATTCACCATAGGCCAAAATGCCTCGGATAAACTGACCTCGGAACGGCACAGGCCAGTAATAAAGATCGAAGTCGCTCATGTCGCTCTCCTTTTGAATGCTCAAAAGAAACTGGCTAGATGCACTCCGGTTCCATCGGTTGAAATAATCAAAGCTTTTCGCTCGACCGCACATTTCGTGTATGATATTCAGAAATAGAATATAATTCAATAAATGGAGTAAGCATGGCTCTCGAGCTTAATGGCGCGCTGCGTCTCCACATGGTCATCGGTGATCCCATTGCGCAGGTAAAATCGCCGCAGGGCGTAACCGAGATGCTTCAGTCACGGGGACATAATGCTATCTGCATACCGGGGCATGTGCAGCCTGAAGATTTGCTGAGTTTCTGGCGCGGCATCCTCACACTTCAGAATCTGGATGGTGTTATTGTCACTGTTCCTCACAAGATCGCGGCCACAGCCATGGCAGATCGTCTTTCCGAGACAGCGGCATTTTTGGGTTCCGTCAACACATTGCGGCGGACGGCGACAGGCTGGGAAGGGGCAATGTTTGACGGGATTGGCCATGTCGCGGCCCTGCGGAAGGCTGGATGCAAACTGGAAGGCAAAAGAGTCTTGCTAGCAGGCGCTGGTGGTGCCGGCGGAGCCATTGCCTACGCGTTTGTGCAGTCTGGTATCTCGGAACTGGCCATTCATGAAATGGATGAGACACGTCGAGATAATCTGATCAATAGGTTTTCTTCATTGGGCTTGGCGAAAATCACTGCCGGTACATCTGACCCGACAGGGTTTGATGTTATTGTGAATGCGACGCCTGCGGGTATGAAAGACGGCGATGCTCTTCCATTTGATGGTGAAAAACTAACGTCCGAAATGTTTGTCGGTGAAGTAATTACGAAACCGGCCATCTCGCCGCTTGTGGCCCGCGCGCGCGAAATTGGCTGCGGCACGATCACCGGCGCAGATATGTTTGTCGAAGTTCGCGACCTGATGGTCGAGTTTCTCTGTGCGGTGTAATGGAAATGAGCAGGCATTTCGCGCTCGCATTCCTCACCATTCCAGATATTGCTCCAGCAGATGCAATCCGCATTGCAGCGGAAGCCGGGTATGACAGCGTCGGTTTACGCCTGCTTCCAGCCGCTGCCAGCGGCGAAGGACCTTACCCCATTCTCACCGATCCGGCAGTTCTGAGAGAAGCCCGATCCGCACTATCCGACACCGGCATATGTGTTGGCGATGTCGAGATCGTGCGTTTGAATGCACAGACCAAGGTGGAGAGCTTTCTACCGTTTCTGGAATGTGCGGCAGCACTCGGTGCTGCAAATATTCTGGTTGCCGGTGACGATCCTGATCCAGAACGACTTATCCAGACTTTTGCAGGTTTTGCAGAGCTTGCGGGCCGCTACGGCTTAACTGCCGATCTCGAATTCATGCCGTGGACCGGCGTGCGGGACGCACGCGCGGCTTTGACCATTGTGGAAAAGGCAGGTCAAGCCAACGGCGGTGTGCTCGCAGACGCTCTGCATTGGGATCGGACGGGTGGTAAAGTCGAGGATCTCATTCTCATCCCGCCTGAGCGTATTCACTATTTTCAGATATGCGATGCGCCAAAAGATTTTGTCGGAACCAACAGCGAGCTGATCCGGGTTGCGCGCGGGGGACGGCTGATTCCGGGGTACGGCGGCATCGACTTACGCGCATTTCTGGAAGTTTTGCCAGCAAATGTGCCGGTAAGCGTGGAAATCGCATCCGTAGAATTGAACGCACGACTGACACCTCGTGAGAGGGCGGTTCAGGCACTGGCTGCGACATCAAGTCTGGTGAATTCAATAAAATGAAACTAAATTATTTTCTGGAATGGTATTCAAATTTATGTATAACGATCCTTGCGCGGAGGAGTGAGGATCGTGAGGCCTTCGGCGCGTGAGAGCACAATCGTCGCATCATGACGGTGGAACTGCGCTGCATTGCGGCGTGGAACGCATGCGATTTGGAGGAGGAGCAGATGAACACCATAGATGCCGTCGAAGCCGATGGCGTAAAGCTGAAACTTGCAACGCGCAGTGGTGCGCGGGGAAAAGTTGGCTACGAGCAAGCGAAGCACGAAAATGGCGCTTCAGAAGCCATTGGGGCATCGCAAAACTGGTCTTCGTTGAGAGTGATCATCCTTGCCATCTGCTTCTTGTTGAACGCGATTGATGGCATGGATGTTGTCATTCTTTCTTACATCGCACCCGCACTTTCAGCAGATTGGGCGCTGTCACCGGAGCGCCTTGGCGTGGTGTTTTCCGCAAGCCTTGCGGGCATGGTGATTGGCTGCTTTTTTGTTGCGCCCCTTGCAGACAGATGGGGCCGCCGACCGCTGACGATTACAGCTCTCTCGGCGATCACTGTCGCCATGATCCTGAGCGGCTTTGTTACCGCAGTCATGGAACTTGTTGTTTTGCGTTTCTTCATCGGCGTTTGGATTGGAGCTATCCTCGCTTCGATGGCTGCACTTGCTGCGGAGTTTGCGCCAGTAAAGGAACGTTCCTTTGCTGTAGCGGTCATGACTGCGGGTTACCCGCTTGGGGCCGTTTTTACCGGTCTTGCCATGGCGCCGCTGCTTCCTGTCTATGGCTGGCATATAATGCTGATCGGTGCCGGGCTCGCTTCATTGGTCGTATTGCCGTTCGTTTGGTTCTTTCTGCCGGAATCGCTGGATTTTCTGGTCCGTAGACAGCCGAAAAATGCTCTGCAACGTGCCAATCATGTGCTTGCCAAGCTCGGCATGGAACCGGTTAAGCAACTGCCGCAAAAGTCCCCCGAGGAGCAAGCTGCCGGTTTCACCACTATCTTCGCCGAAAGTCGTCTGGTGCCGACCATCTGGCTTTGGGTGGGGATATTCATGGGCTTCCTGTCGCTTTATTTCGTTATCTCCTGGGTGACGAAGCTCGCTTCACAGGCTGGGCTGACTTTGGAAGATGCCATCTATGTCGGTGCAATCCTGAACTTCGGCGCGTTTCTTGGAACGCTGCTGATGGGCAAGCTGTCGAACCGCTTTCCACAGGGCATAGTCGGTGCGGTGTTTCTTGTTCTGGCCGCGGCCCTTCTGGTGGTTTTCGGAACAGTCCATATGTCGCTGGGCATCGTACTCTTCACAGCTTTCCTTATGGGAATGGCGATCTATGGCGGCTTCAATTCCTTTTATGGCCTTGCCGCCAGCCTTTATCCGGCTTCCGTCAGAGGCACGGGTGTTGGCTGGGCTATGGGAGCAGGACGCTTTGGTGCGGTTGTCGGCCCATCAATGGGCGGTGTCCTGATTGGCTCGGGAGCAAGCCTCTCCACAGTAATGATTGTCTTTGCTGTGCCACTGGTGATTGCAGCTATCGCTGCTCTTTACTCCCGCGCTCGATAGTCACGCGGTTCTGGCAGATAGGAAGTATATATGTCTCCCGATCACTCCATCGATAAAGATGACGCGATGGCTCTCTCAAATCGAGTGGCATGCGATGTCCTCGTTATTGGTTCTGGTGCCGGGGGACTTTCCGCTGCGGTGGCGGCAGCACATTTTGGGCTCAGGGTCATCGTTGCTGAAAAAGCCGATGTGTTCGGCGGCACCACTGCCTTTTCCGGTGGCTGGTTGTGGATACCGAATGCGCCGCATGCAGTGTCGGCTGGAAAGGGCGAGAATCCCGATAGTCCGAAAGCCTATCTGAAGCATATTCTCGGTCAAAGTTACGATGAAACTATGATCGACGGCTATCTGCAAGCAGCGCCGCGTATGCTTTCATTCTTTGAGCGCTATACCCAAGTCCGCTTCAATCCGGGCAGCGGCGTCCCGGATTTTCATGGCAATGCACCGGAGTCGGCAACGGGTTGGCGCTCAGTTGTCGCTGCACCTTATGATGGTCGCGAACTTGGTTCATTGATCGGAAACTTACGTGCACCGATCCCTGAGACGACGTTTTTGGGCATGGGCATCGCATCGGGTGTCGACATGCGCATGTTCTTGACCGCCATGCGCTCGCTCAAGGCATTTGGCTATGTAACGCGACGCGTGTCGAAACATTTGCGCGATCTTGTTGTGCATCGGCGCGCGATGCAACTCGTCAATGGCAACGCGCTGGTCGCACGACTACTGCGGTCGGCATCCGACAAGGATGTGGCACTTTGGACAGGAGCCGTAGTCATTGAACTGACGACTGATCAGGGGCGCGTGACGGGCGCGGTCCTCAAGACCGCCAAAGGCTTCATTACTGTGACGGCCAAACGCGGTGTTGTGCTAGCAACTGGCGGGTTTCCGCATGATACGGCTCGCCTCTTCGAATACTTACCACATGTGCAAGCTGGTACAGAGCATGCGTCTGCTTCGCCTGTGACGAACTGTGGTGACGGCATGCGCCTTGCCGAAACGGTGGGCGGTCGCGTGCCCAACCATATGGCGCATGGCGCAGCCTACGCACCGGTCTCGCTCGTTCCACGTAGTGATGGCACGGTGGGTCGTTTTCCGCATCTCGTCGAACGCGGCAAGCCAGGTGTAATTGCCGTGCTGGCATCGGGAAGCCGTTTCACCAATGAGGGTGGACCCTATCACGACTATGTTTGTGACATGATAGCGGCGATACCCAAGGGGCAACCTGTCGTGTCATGGCTCATCTGTGATCACCGTTTTCTGCGTCGATACGGTCTTGGCGCGGTCAAGCCAGCCCCCATTCCATTTCGAAAGTGGTTGAAAAACGGCTATCTCATCAAGGGCTCGACCATCACCGAACTGGCGGAACGCTGCGGCATCGACGTGGCGGGCCTCAGTAGGACCATTACAGCTTTCAACCACCACGCCGGGATGGGAGAAGACCCGGAATTCCACCGCGGCGAAACGCTTTATCAACGGGTACAGGGCGATCCCGATCAGGAACCCAATCCCTGTATCGCCCCCATCTGCATTGGACCTTTCTACGCGGTGCGAATTGTGCCGGGCAGTCTGGGCACCTTTACCGGTATCGAGACCGACGCGCGAGCGCGTGTTCTTGATGCGTCAGGTCAGCCGGTTCCCGGTCTCTTTGCTGTGGGCAACGACATGAACAGCATTATGGGTGGGCACTATCCAAGTGGCGGCATAACGCTTGGTCCCGCAATGACCTTTGGCTTTCTAGCAGCTGAAACTATTGCCAGACGGGTAGCGACTGAGAGAAAACCGGCCAACAATGAGGAAACAGAAAATGCAATCTGATCTCGATCAGCACAAATCAGACGAAGTCGATCTGCTGGTTTGTGGGGCGGGCGCTGGAGGGATGACAGTAGCACTCGTCGGTGCTCTGGAAGGACTAAATGTCCTCTTGTGTGAAAAGACCGATCAGGTTGGTGGCACTACCTCGACCTCAGGCGGCACAACATGGGTACCCGGTACACATCTTTCAGAAGAGGCAGGCGTCCCTGATACTGTCGAAGATGCCCGCGCTTTTCTGGAAAGTGTTGTCGCCAATCGCGGTGGCATTCGTCTGCGCGAAGCGTTTCTCGCCTCAGGGCGTGAGGCTATCGAGGATCTGGATCGTCGCACAGATGTAAAATTTGCGGCCGCCCTTGCACATCCGGACTATCTCGACGGGCCTGGCTCCGCCTATGGCGGTCGAGCTTTGGGGCCGATTGCATTTGACGGTCGCTTGTTGGAGCGTGACGATTTCGACCGTGTTCGTCCACCGCGCCGCGAATTCATGGGGCTTGGCGGTATGATGGTCGGGCGTAATGAATTGGGTGCTTTGCTTGCACCTTTCGGCTCCGTAACCAATTTTCGTAGCACGCTCCAGATCGCCGGGCGCTATCTGCTTGACCGTTTGCGTTATCGGCGTGGAACACGTCTTTTGATGGGAAATGCACTGGTCGCGCGACTTCTCTACAGTCTGCGCAGGGCTAAGGTGCCGGTGCTGTTTGAAACGAGCATTCGCGAACTCATTGTTGAGAATGACCGCGTTGTCGGTGCTGTGCTGGAGGGGCCATCGGGATCGCGCCGCATACGGGCACGTAAAGGTGTGGTGCTGGCTACAGGCGGCGTGTGCTGGAACAAGAAAATCCGTGACCGGCTGTTCCCCGAAAGCGCACGCGATTACTCTTTGGCACCCGTTACCAATACCGGCGACGGAGCCGATGTGGCAATGGCGATTGGTGCACGTTTCGAGAATGGCGGTGATAGTCCCGCACTTTGGATGCCATGTTCATCCTATCGTCGGGCAGATGGCACATTGGCGGTGTGGCCTCATATCATTCTCGACCGCGCGAAACCGGGTCTTCTGGCGGTCGATGCTGCTGGCAAGCGTTTCGTCAATGAATCCAATTCCTATCATGACTTTTCGATGGGGCAGATCGGCAATGGCCCGAATCCGGCTCATCTGATCTGCGGTGCAGAGTTTCTGCATCGCTACGGTATGGGAATGATCTTGCCCGGAGCACAGAACCTGAAGGCGATGCTCAAGGCAGGATATGTGATTGAGGGCGCGACTTTACCTGAACTGGCAATTAAGATTGGCTGCGACGCGGAGATGCTCGTCAAGACAGTCGAAGCCTATAATCGTTCTGCCGCAACAGGTGTGGATGAAGTCTTTGGACGCGGCACATCGGTGATGAACCGCTTCAATGGCGACGCCAGTTTTAGCCCCAACCCGTGTCTTGGACCGGTCGGTAAGGGTCCATATTACGCGATGGCAGTTCGCCCATCCGATCTGGCCTCCAGTGCGGGCCTTTCGGGTGACGAGTTTGGACGGGTTCTCAATGAGAACAGTGAACCGATCCACGGACTTTATGCTTGTGGCAATGATCTCGCCTCGATCTTTCGCGGAACCTATCCGGGACCGGGCACGACCATTGGTCCAGCCGTGGTGTTTGGATGGCGCGTGGCTAAACACGCCGCAGGCACGCTTGTCGAAGTACCCCACAAGACGTCCGATGTGATGATGAATGAAAGGAAGAAACATGCAACGCTATGAAATCGCAACGCTTTCCACGACTATGGGGGCAGCCGCCAAAGTTGCTCCGGCAGTGGAGGCATTCGCTGGTGAAGGCAAGGGGCGTCTTCTTGGTATTTTTTACGCCGATATCGGAGCATTGAATAAGGTTCTGGTTCTGCGCGGGTTTGAGAGCACCGGCGATTTTGAAGTTGAGCGAGCGCGCACGCTTCGTGCAGCAAGCCCGTTCGGCGCGGCGGAATGGCTGACTGGCTTGGAGCTTGAGGGATATGCGCCATTCCCTTTCCTGCCACCGATCGAGACTGGCAGCTTTGGACCGACCTATGAATTTCGCACTTATGTTCTCAAAACCGGTGGTCTTGAGCCGACGATACGCGCGTGGGAAGCGGCGGTGCCAGCACGCACTGAACTATCAAAGCTGGCCGTCTGCATGTACGGCATCGACGGCAAACCGCGCATGACACATATCTGGCCCTTCAATTCCGTGAACGAGCGTGGCCAGATTCGAGCGGATTCCATTGCTAAAAACGTATGGCCACCGAAGGGCGGGCCGGATTGGCTTACGACGGACATGCATTCAACCATCGCCTTTCCGACTACAAATTCGCCTTTGAAATAAGCCGCGATAAAAACGGGAGAAGAAAGTGGCCTCGTTTCCTCTTGGAGTGAGTACGATCAGTGATGCCTGGACCCTGCCTCTGGACGAGTCTCTGACTCGTCTGGCAAAGCTTGGCTTTACGCATTTTGATGTAATGGTTAGTCCGGCGCATCTCGATGTTCAGAATATGACAGCGCGTGATTATGCGCGTATCCGTCGGTTTCTGGAGGCAGAGGGTTTGACTATCCATTCGCTGACGGCGCAGAGTCTGGATCATAATCTTGCTTCTCCCCGCGAAGAAATTCGGGAAATGACAGTCGGCTTCAACAAGAAGCTTTTGGACGCAACCTATGAACTTGGCGCACAAGGCTTTGTCTCCGTATCAGGGCGATACAATTCGCTGAATGCGCCGCCAAAAGCTCAATTGGAGGGGTGGCTCCGGGGCTCCCTCGAAAAGACGGTCGCCTATGCGGAGCGGGCTGGAGTAAAGGTGTTTCTGGAAAACATCCCAATGGGGGTATTGCCGGACGCAAAGAGCATGGTCAAATGGGTGGAAGAATTTGCCAGCCCGGCCCTGACCATCTGCTACGATCTGGCCAATGCACATTTCATCAATGAAGACCTGAGTGAAGCCATTCCCTTGGTGGTTCCTTATCTCGATATACTGCACATGTCCGATACTGGTAATAGCGCCTGGAAGCACGACCCTATTGGAACAGGCAGCGTCGATTTCGTAGCTGCGGCCCGCGCGCTCGCCAGCTCTGAATATCAGGGTTTGTCGGTTATAGAGATTCTCAGTTCAGAGCCCGACACCGCAATTCTGGACGCTTTGCAAAAGCTCGAACCTTTGGGTTGGGCAGTGTCTGAACAACTCAATCTATGCAAGGCCGGTTAAAGCCAATTTTCAACACTGCGTTAAGCCGGGTACAAAGCCTTCGAAACAAGAGAAGTCCTGAAATGGCAATCCATTTCGGGGCTTCTTCGTTTTTGTCGAGCGGGCCTCAGCTTCGCTTGTGCAAGCCGGGAAAGTAGCGCGAGCCGCTTGCCGCGAGACCGATTTCTTCTGCTGCTCTGGTGAGGTGTGGCGCAAGTTCCGCCATGCGCTCTGGTGTCATGCGAACAGCAGGTCCAGCGATTGAAAGGCAACTAATAACCTCGTCGCCGCTGCGAACTGGCACCGCCATCGCAGCCATGCCGACAATGTAGCTGTTGACCGAAACCGAATAGCCGCGCTTGCGTGTTTGCGCCAACACCTTCAGGAGTTCGGTGATTGTGGTTGGTGCACCGGGCCCGGATGGTTTGCTATCATTGATAAGACCTTGACGCGCGACCCGCTGCAAAGCCTCTTCATCACTCATCGAGGCAAGCCATGCCTGACCACCAGCGCTCGAGGCAAGATGGACATTAACGCCCTGTTCTTGTCCGGGATCGTAGCGCAAGCCGCCCGTTGCGCCTTGCGCCACCGCGACCCAGATCAGATCGTCACCATCAATCACCGAAAGGCGAATCAACTCACCGCTCGTTTGGGCCAGCCGGTCCAATATTGGCTGGGCCACATCTCCAACACCGGTGCGACCTAGAAAGCCCACTCCGAGTGCGGCAAGTTTCATGGTGAGCGCGTAATCGCCCTGATCTTGAACTTGGCGAACATAACCAAGGCGAATCAACTCGTTAAGCGTGCGGTGTACGCCGCTCGGTGGTTGATTGACGTGCTGCGCTATCGCTGAGACGGAGAGACCTGCGGGGCGAGCGGCGAGCAGCTCGATGATGGTCAGCGATTTTTCAAGAGCGCTCATAGCATTCCATTTCAGTTGCCTATGTTCTTTTTGGCATATGAGCCGTGACAGTCAAGGCGATTACCGTACTGCGACTGTAGAAATGGTGCTGATCATGATGACACGTGGGGTGGATTGTTGCCCCACGTGGAAATCTTCGGCGATGTTGGCTGTGACTGAACTATTCCGGAAGGGGCCCGATATGATCAAGCTTGGCACTGCGAGCTGCCCGACCACCGAGTGCCCGCACCGGTTCGTTATCTATGCCGTAACGCTCTGCCATCAACATGATATGAGTGGAAAGATGCTGGAGCGCTTCAGTGATCCTGTTGGTTTCAAGCAGCTCGACAATGACCAGATGCTCGGCACTGGAAAATTTGCGAGCAGGCAGCGACGAACGATGTGACCGCAATGCCGCTACTTTACCGGCCACAAGATGGTAGGCATTTACCAGATAAGGGTTGCCACAGTTTTCCAATGCTGCGTCGTGAAAATGATCGTCTGCCCGGGCACTGCGCAAAGCATCGCCAGCGTCACATGCTTCAACCATGTCTTTCGCCGCTGCGCGCATTGCGTTCAGCGTTTCATCGCGCCTACGCATCATAGCCAGGCGCACCGCTTCAACTTCGATTGTCTTTCTGAACTCGCATAGATTCACAGTATCTTCGTGGGTCGGCAGAAAGACAAAGGTGCCTCTTTGCGGTTGCACGTCAATCAGGCCCTGTTGCTCCAGGAGAGCAAAGGCTTCCTTCACGGGGCTGCGACTAACGCCAAGCGCCGTTGCAAGCTTGTCTTCCGACAGAGCATCGCCCAGCTCAAGTTCACCGTCGATAATTGCCCGCCGCAACCTGTCGGTCACGCGTGCGCCCAGCGAGGATCGCGGTTTCGAATGCATTTCTGCCGCCCTTTCCTTTTTGGGCTTAAATAGGTTCCAGCTCAATGAATTGAATCATGTACGCGTCTGCCGGGGGCGAAGCAACACCCCCGGTGACATGACATCATTTCATCGACAGATCGTCGAGGAAGCGTTTTGTTGCCGCCATGCCCTGTTTTGCGCGTTCAAGGAAACCAAGGTCAGCATCGCCTTTATGCGGAGTTTCGACGCTGATCACGACATCATCGGGCAGGGCGGACAGCAGTTCCCTGAGCCGCAGGCCGCCATCGCCCGGAAACAGTCGCGCTGTTCGTGCCTCAGCAATATAGCCAGTATTGTCCATGGGTTGTTCAGCCGGTGCGTCACAAAGTTGAAGATAGAGCGCGAGCCCTTCCGGTAACGCCGCTACATCTTCGGGACTGCCACCAGACCGAAACAGATGCAACGCATCAATCAGAAGCCCGACATTCTTGCGACCTGACGCGACGGCAAGGCGCGTTGCATCATGGATCGTCGCCGTCGAACGCCAGCGCATGAATTCTACAGCCATTTTGATATCGTATTGTGCGGCTGCATCGGCGATGCGGGCCAGATTGTCCGAAGATCGCAACGGGTCTGGATCCTCGCAGGTGATTTGCATCACCGGCATATTCAGTTCACCGGCTGTCTCGATGACCGGAAGCCAGGACGCGATATCGGTCTCCGGCAAAAGTGTAAACACTTCCCCATCGTAAAAGGAGACGCCTGTATCTGCGGCGACGGCCTTGATTTCTTGAATCAGCGCCTTGTTGCCCACAATAGGATGGGCGAGGTTCAGTCCGTGCGGGGCGATCAGCCGCAGACTGACCATGTCGTAACCGCAGGACGCCGCAACCTTGACGTTATCGACAGGTGGGCAACCGAAGACGGTCAGATAGGCGAGGGAGAGAGAATGTTTTTTATACATTGTACGGCCTCAATATGTAGCACGACCGCCGGAAACATCGAAGACCGCGCCGGTTGAGAAAGAGCATTCTTCGGAGGCAAGCCAGCTTACCAGTGCCGCAACTTCGTCGGCTTCACCCAGCCTGCCGATAGGAATCTTAGCCGTTACAAAGGCTTTGAATTCAGGCGTGAGCTGATTCATCATCTCGGTTTCGATTGCCGCCGGGGTGACGCAATTGACGCGGATTTGTGTAGGAGCAAGCTCTTTGCCAATGGATTTGGTCAAGCCGATGACGCCAGCTTTGGAGGCAGAATAGGCGACCGCGTTGGGGTTTCCCTCTTTCCCGGCGATGGACGAAATATTGACAATGCGGCCATATCCGGTTTTGAGCATTTCGCGCACCGCCGACTGGCAGCAGTAGAAAACGGCATCCAGATTGAGCGACATGACAAAACGCCAGCCGTCATGTGGATATTTTTCGAATTGCTCCAGAGGCCCATTGTGACCGGCGCTGGTAACGAGAATGCCGAGCGGCCCCATCTCAGCGACTACCTTGGCGGTAGCGGCTTCGACTTCGGCGGCATCCATCACATTCACAACATATCCCTTGGCGCCCGGCAACTTTGCAGCAGCTTCCTCCACGCGCTCGCGGTTGATATCCCAAAGCGCGACCTTGTGCCCTTTGGCTGCAAGACGCGCGGCAATGGGAAATCCGAGTCCTCCCGCACCGCCGGTTACGATCGCGACGCGTGGCATTTCCTGATCTGCCATAATAGTTTTCCTCCCTGATATTCAGGCCGTTTGCAGGGCCAATGTGGATGAGACGTTCGATGCTGGCTCTTCGACCAGCCAATCTTGGGGTTGACATTCGTAGAATACTAACATTCTAGTAGCCTAAATGGGTCGGAAATGACTGACTTGTCAAGCGAAGAGGACGCGGGACAAGCAGAATGGAGGAGAAGAATATGGGACTGAAGGGCTCTGCCTTTCTGGCGATCTGGCACGACATCGAAGATGGTGCACATGAGGAATATATCGAATGGCATACTCGGGAACATATGCCCGAGCGCCTCTCGATTCCTGGTTTTGGAACCGGCAAACGGCTCCACGCACCTGCTGCGGCACGATATGTCTTCGGCACGATTTACGCGGGTGAAACCGTGGAAACTTTTCGTTCGCCCGCTTATCTCGAACGTTTGAACAATCCGACACCGTGGACCGCTGCGGTTGCTCCCAGTTTTCGCAACTTTCTGCGCGTCGCCTGCGAAAGACTGGCGACTGCCGGTAATGGTGACGGCGGCTGCATGGCGACAGTTCGGTTTGATCTTTCAGGCAGCGAGGGAGAAGTTAGACTGAGGACAAAAGCGCAGGCGCTTGCCGACCAGATGCTTGCCGTGCCCGGTGTTGCATGCGTGCATATCGGTATCGCCCGCAGTGAAGTTTCCAGCGTTCGTACCAAGGAAACCGAGTTGCGTGCTGAAATGAATGAAGGCGACTTCGATGTGGTGGTACTCATCGAAGGAGCTTCAAATCCGGGACTTCATGTGGCGTTGCCGCAGGTTGAACGGCTGGCAACAGAAAGCGGTGTTCTGTCTTCCCCCATCAGCAATATCTACGATGCTGCTTTCTCTTTGACTGCAGACGACATGAAGGGGGCAGCATGAAGCGGGTTCTCATCACGGGTGGGGCGGGTTTTCTGGGCGGATGGATTCTCAAGGCGTTGAAGGCTCAAGGTCACGATGTGCGCATCTTCGACCGTACCAGCGACCGACGCATTCTCCGGGAAATCGTCGGCAGTAATGCTGAGCATGTTGAGTGGTACCAAGGCGATATCACAGACGCAGAGGCGGTAAAGGCGGCTGCCAGGGACTGCGCCTCTATCGTTCATCTTGCTGCACTTCTAACACCCGCGTGCAAGAACGATCCGGTGCTGGGTGCGACCGTCAATCTGATTGGTACGCTGAATGTCTTCGAAGCCGCCAGAGCGAACGGGATCGAGCGGGTCGCCTATGCCAGCAGCGCCGCCGTCTTTGGCCCTGACGACGGGATGACGCCGCATCCTGTTTCGCAATATGGTGCTTTTAAACTCGCATGCGAAGGAAGCGCACGAGCCTATTGGCACGATGCCGGCATTGCCAGTATCGGCCTCCGTCCGACCGTTGTGTATGGGCCGGGCAGGGAAAGCGGGCTCACCGCCGGCCCAACACTTGCCTGTCGAGAGGCCGTTCGCGGCAATGCTTATACGATTGGCTATTCCGGGCCGCAGGATATGGTTTTCGTTGCCGATGTGGCGGCGGCATTTGCGGCGGCGGCAACACGATCTTATGAAGGTGCGCATGTCTTTTCATTGGGTGGGGCATGCGAGGACCTGTCTGATGTCGTCCAGGCTATCCGGTCAGAAATAGCCGGTGCCGAAATCGATTTTTCTGGTTACCCTGTACCGATGGCGCCGAATATCGCTGAGACCGACAATGAGCGTCTGCTTGGAGCCATTCCCGTCACGTCGCTTCGTGACGGAATAGCACAGACCATCGCGCATTACCGTTCAATGGAGGGGATGAGCTGATGTCCATCCACGGCGATAAATCGCAGGATCATCTCGGTCATCGTCTGCAAGCGGGCATCGATAGCATCTTCTGCAAGAAGTTCGCGACCGAAGAGAACCTTCAGCGTATGCCGGTTGGAGACATAGGTGAAACCAAGCGCCGAGATGGAAATATAGAGATCAAGCGGATCCACATGGCGGAAAAGACCTTTTGCGACACCGCTCTCGATAATCGTCGATACTCTGTTGACGATGGCGCTGTTGAGCCCCTCCATGTCTGTGGCCGCCTGCAGATGGACCGCACCGTGCAGGTTCTCCGTGTTGATCATCCGTACGAAGGCTGGATTGTCGATGTAATAGCGGAAGGTGAAAGAGATCAGCGCTTTCATCGCCCCAATGGGATCGGCGGGATCAAGGTGCAACTGTTCTTCTGCGGAACGGATGCCCACATATAAGTGCTCCATGGCTGCAAGGTAGAGTTCCTCCTTGCTGCCGAAGTAATGATAAACCATTGCCTTGTTGGAGTTTGCCCGTTGTGCGATGCGATCCACCCGAGCGCCGCCAATTCCATGGGTGGAAAACTCCGCTATTGCGGATTCAAGCAGCAGGCGCCTGCGTTTCTCCGGTGATCTCTGTCCAGGGTCAATTCCGGGATCGAGCGTGTTCTGTGTTGGCATCGTATCGGCATTCGTCATTTGGATTCCTCGGACTGGCTGTCCTCTTACCACATTGGAAGGCATTGGGCAGCAGCTAGAGCGTAAGTCGTTGATCTGCGGTTAGGGATAACACATGGATTGACATCAACCAACCGGTTGGTTAATTAAAAAATGAATACAAGGTTCGGATCGCGAAGAGGAGTCGCAGTCTGGACAACACGGCACAAACCTTGAGGAGGACTATTAATGCAGGGCAAATTCCCATTTCGTAAAGCAGCACTGGCGCTTTTTGCAGGCGCGGCGATGGTGCTCGGAGCTTCTGCAGCACACGCGCAGGCTCTGGAGAAAATCAAAAGCGCTGGCGTCGTCCGTATCGGCGTCATGGGCGAACAGGCCCCATGGGGTTCAATCGACTCCACCGGAAACAACATTGGCTACGATATCGATGTTGCGAAACTGATCGGCGAAGAAATGGGCGTCAAGGTTGAGTTCGTGCCCAACGCTGTCGCTGCGCGTATTCCAAACCTTTTGACTGGTAAGGTCGATCTGCAGATGGCCGTGATGGGTATGTATCCGGACCGCGCCAAAGCTGTTCAGTTTACCAAGCCCTATGCCGGCCTGAAGATCATTCTTTTGTCGAGCGCCAAAAACAACATCACCAAGATTGAAGATACCAAAAGCCTTCGCATAGGCGTGCCGCGCGGTGCGGCGCAGGACAAGTCGATCACGGGGCTTCTGGGTGATGTTAGCAATATTCGTCGCTTTGACGATGACAGCTCCACGATGCAGGCGCTGGTATCTGGTCAGGTTGACGCCATCGGTGGCAACACGACCTATAAGATCAATCTGGATAAGGCCGCGCCGGGTAACGATTACGAGCAGAAACTGGTCTTCAACGAGCAGTGGATGGGTGTAACGACCAAGCTTGGCGACAAGGAAATCAACGCCTGGCTGAACCAGTTCATCGACAAGATCAAGGCGGATGGTCGCCTTGAAGCGATCAATAAGAAGTGGCTCGGCGAAGACAAGCTCCCGAACTTCCCTGAGAAGCTCGAAGGTGTGCCCTACACCGTCGAATAAGATCGACCACATTTCCAATACTGCATGATGAAACGAGGCGCGCGGCCACGATTGCGCAGTCGCGCCCTTCGTCTTCCACGGAAAGTCTGAACATGCGTAAAATCTTCATATTGAATGGTCCCAATCTTAATCTGCTCGGCCAGCGTGAGCCGGAAATCTACGGTCGAACGACACTCGATGAAATTCGTTCCTGGTTGGAGACGGATGCTGCAGAGCTTGGTGTGGCGATTGAATTCCGCCAGTCGAACTTCGAAGGTGAGATTATAGAATCCATTCATGCCGCACGTCAGGAAGCGGTGGGGATCATCATCAATCCGGCTGCCTATACGTTCACGTCGATTGCCATTCTCGATGCACTCAAGATGTTCAATGGACCCAAGATCGAGCTGCACATTTCCAACGTGCACCAGCGTGAAGAAATCTATCACAAGTCGCTCGTATCAAGAACAGCAACAGCAGTGATGGCAGGCTTTGGGGCTCAAGGCTATCGCCTCGCTCTTAGAGCAATGACGGAGATGACGGCATGACACGCATTGGTCTTATGGGGGCTGGCTTGATTGGCCGCGAACACGCAGAACTTCTGACTTCGAACCGGCGCGCAGAAATTGCCGCCATCTGCGACCCGACGCCCGCAGCTGCGGAAATGGCGGCCAGACTCTCAGTCCCGCATTTTTCTGACTATGGCGCAATGCTCGATCAGGCAAAGCCGGATGGTGCGATCATCGCCTTGCCGAACCAGTTGCATGCACCAGCAGCTCTGGCTTGCATCGAGCGGGGAGTACCTTGCCTGATCGAAAAGCCGATTGCTGAAAGCCTGGCATCGGCCAGCCGGATTGTCGAGGCTTCTGAACGTTCAGGTGTTGCTGTGCTTGTTGGCCATCAGCGCCGTCACAGCCCGGATATCCGTTCGGCAAAGCGTGCCATTGAGGCTGGCGAACTCGGTCCTCTTGTTGCCGTGAATGGCATGACCCTGTTTGATAAGCCGGATGATTATTTCAATACAGAATGGCGGCGGAAGCTCGGTGGCGGCGTTCTGCTGATCAATCTCATCCATGACATCGATGTGCTGCGTTATCTGGTGGGTGAGATCGAAAGCATTCGCGCTTTTACTTCGTCTGCGCGTCGTGGCTTCGAAGTAGAAGACACTGCAAGCATATCAATCCGCTTCGTAAATGGTGTGCTTGGTACGTTCCTGATTTCCGATGGTGCGGTCAGTCCGTGGGCGTGGGAATACACGTCGGGTCAAGCACTCTATCATCCGGCGCAGCCCGGGCCTTGCCTCTTCCTTGCTGGACGCAAGGCGGCATTGTCCGTTTCCGATATGTATCTGTGGCGGCATGCAGAGGAAAGCGATCACTGGCAGCATCCGCTGATCCGCGAATACCGGCCGGGTGATGGGTCGTTGACCTATGTAAACCAGCTCGATCATTTCGTTGATGTGATCCATGGAAATGCCAAGCCGTTGATTACGGCGCGTGATGGCATGTCGACGCTTGCAGCAACACTTGCAGTCGATGTTGCGGGACGTGAAGATCGCACGGTCACGCTTGCGGAGATGCTGAATGCCGCCGGGGTAGCGGCATGACCCGTAGAAAGACATCACTCTCGTTTCTGACCGGGCTTGGCGTCGCGCCGGAAGAAGCCGTGCTGGCGGCAGCGGAGGCAGGTTACGATTATCTCGGCTTTCGCCTGATGCCAGCTGTTCCGGGTGGCTTGGCCTATGCGCTGATGGACGAGCCGACCCGAGTGAAAACACTTCTCAACCTTATGGAAGATAAGGGCGTCGAGGTTTTCGACATTGAGATGATCCGCATTGGACCGGATTTTGATCCGGAGCCATATTTGCCGTTTCTGGATTGTTCGGCGCAATTGGGTGCTCGCGCCATTCTCGTTGCAGGGGACGATACCGACGAGATACGGCTGACCCACTCCTTCGTGAAGCTTTGCGAAGCGGCCCGTCCTTTCGGTCTTTCGATGGACCTGGAATTCATGCCCCAATCCGAACTCCGCGATCTTGCCGCGGCGACCCGGGTATTAACTGCGGCCGACCAGCCGAACCAGGGTGTCATCATTGATACGCTACACGTTTCGCGTTCACGTTCGACTATCGAAGAAATTGCCGCTGTGCCGCGCAAGTGGCTGCACTATGCGCAGATTTGCGATGCTCCCGCCGAAATCCCGGAAAACCGCGACGAGCTGAACTATGCCGCGCGCCACGAGCGGCTTTTGCCCGGTGAAGGCGAACTGGATCTCGCTGGCATGTTCGAAGCGCTGCCGGCGGATATTCCGGTTGCGGTCGAAATCCCGAATGATCGCCAGTCGCGAGGTTTGTCTGCCACCGAATGGGCGAGACGCGCGCTGATAGCATCAAATGCCGTACTGGAAAAAGTAACCGGGGAGATTGTAGCGTGAAAAACCTTGAAACCAAAACCTTTCAGGGCGTGACGATCCCTAGCCTCGGGCTGGGTACGTTCGAACTGAAAGGGCCGGAGGGCGAAGCTGCAATCCGCACAGCGATAGAGCTCGGCTATCGCCAGATCGATACGGCCATCCGCTATGGCAACGAAGTTGAGGTGGGGCGCGCCGTTCGTGAAAGCGGCGTGGCCCGTAGTGAGTTGTTCGTCACAACGAAGATCTGGCTCACCGAGCTTGATCCAGAGACGGTCGCTCGCCGGGTGGATGAAAGTCTGGAACGGCTCGGCTTTGACTATGTCGATCTGCTTCTGGTGCACTGGCCGAGCAAGACGGTTCCTCTCGGCGAAACCCTAGCCGCTTTCGCAGACGCAAAAGCGAGCGGTAAGACCCGTCTGATTGGCGTCAGCAATTTTACGGTCGCTCTTCTGGACGAAGCTCTTGATGTGCATAAAGCCGAGTTATTCTGCAATCAGGTCGAGTATCATCCTTATCTGTCGCAGGAGAAGCTCCTTACGCGTATGCGCCGGGCGAACATGCTTCTAAATGCCTATCGGCCGATAGCGCGGGGCAAGGTTTTCAGCTCGGATGTCCTTGTCCAGCTTGGACGTAAATACGGAAAGTCACCTGGCCAGATCACTCTGCGATGGCATCTACAGCAGGACAATGTCGGCGCCATTCCACGCTCCGCCAAGCCAGAAAATATGAAGTCCAACAGGGATATTTTCGACTTCGAACTGTCCGCGGAAGACATGGCGGCGATCCATGCACTTGCACGCGGCGAGCGCTTTTCCAGTTTCGAATGGGAACCGGATTGGGACTGAGCACCATGCTGGAGGAGGATAGAATATGACACTTGATTTCAGCGTCGTCGCGGACGCCTGGCCATCGCTAGTGTATGGGACGCTGGGAACTCTATTCCTGGCCGTCGTCGGCATGACACTCGCCACCATCATCGGCGTCGTAGGAGTTGCGATCTTGCGCGCACATATGGCGATTCCGTCTTTTCTGGTCACTGCCTTCGTCGAGGTGATCCGCAACACGCCGTTTCTGGTCCAGATTTACTTCGTCTTCTTTGCGTTGCCCCTTGCAGGCATCACGCTGAATCCAACGCTCACGGCCATTCTTGCGCTTGGGTTGAACGGTGGCGCATACGCTATCGAGATTATCCGTGGTGGGGTCGAAAGCATTCCGAAAGGCCAGACGGAAGCCGGGTTGGCGTTGGGTCTTCACCGGCACGAAGTGTTCCGTCTCATCGTTCTCAAACCGGCGCTACGGGCGATATATCCATCACTGTCGAGCCAATTCATTTTGCTCACGCTCACGACCGCAATCTGCACTTCGATTTCCGCCTATGAGCTGACCTCTGCCGGGCAGCGCATTGAAGCGGAAACATTTCGCAGTTTTGAGACCTATTTTACGCTGACGGGCATTTATCTGGTGATCTCGCTGGTAACTATGTGGTCGCTCGCCGCCATCGGCCGACGCGCTTTCAGCTATCCGCAGCGTTGAGGAGGACGACTTATGGGACTGCAAGAACTAACCTATTTGCTGCAGGGGCTTGGCTGGACGCTCGTTCTAACGGTTATGGCATTTGCCGGCGGTATCGTTTCGGGCATCATCATTGCCTTGATGCGGGTATCGAAGCTCGCATGGGTTCGGGCTATTGCAATCGGCTGGATAGGCCTCTTTCAGGGCACGCCTTTGCTGATGCAGCTCTTCGTTGCGTATTTCGGTCTGCCTCTCCTGGGTTTTGATCTACCTGCTTGGGCAGCTGTGGGCATAGCCCTTGCCGCGCATGCCTCTGCCTTTCTAGGTGAAATCTGGCGCGGCGCCATTGAAGCCGTTCCGAAGGGACAGACCGAGGCCGCTGACGCGCTTGGGCTTCATCGCTACAGCCTGATGGTCGACGTCATCATGCCTCAAGCATTCAAACTATCTTTGCCGGCTACCGTTGGCTTTCTGGTTCAGCTTCTGAAGGGCACATCGCTGGCCGCGATTGTTGGCTTCATTGAACTGACCCGCGCCGGTTCGATTATCTCTAATCAAATCTACCGACCACTTCTCGTGTTCGGTGTTGTGGGGGCGATGTATTTCGCCATGTGCTGGCCACTCTCCTTGTGGGGCAGGCGTATCGAACGACGCATGGCCGCTGGCCTCTCCAGATAAGAAAGGAAAATTTCTCGTGACAACTGAGAAAAAGTCAGATGCGCAGCCGATGATCATGATGCGCGATGTGGAGAAGTGGTACGGCAATTTTTATGCCCTGAAGAAGGTTTCCCTGACAGTCGGCAAGGGTGAAAAGATTGTCCTGTGTGGTCCCTCGGGGTCAGGTAAATCCACTTTGATCCGCTGTATCAACCGGTTGGAAGCCAGCCAGGGCGGTGAGATTGTTGTTGCCGGTCATGCCGTCAAGGAAGACCAGACGGCCATCGACGCGGTACGCCGTGAAGTTGGCATGGTCTTTCAGCAGTTTAACCTGTTCCCGCATAAAACCGTTCTGGAAAACTGTATCCTTGCACCGATGCGTGTGCGCAAGCTGTCACGTGCTGAAGCGGAGGCGACCGCGAGAAAATATCTCGACCGCGTGCGTATCGGCGATCAGGCGGAAAAATATCCGGCACAGCTTTCTGGTGGCCAGCAGCAACGCGTTGCTATTGCGCGGGCACTTTGTATGGAACCAAAAGCCATGTTGTTTGACGAGCCAACTTCGGCGCTGGATCCGGAAATGGTCAAGGAAGTTCTCGATACAATGGTGTCGCTCGCTCGCGACGGCATGACCATGATCTGCGTGACACATGAGATGGGTTTTGCGCGTCAGGTGGCGGACCGGGTCATCTTCATGGCTGATGGCGAGATCATCGAGGAAAATGACCCTGAAACCTTCTTCCGGGCACCGACGCACGCGCGCACGCGAACCTTTCTCGGCGAGATACTGCAGCACCATTAGGCAACTGGCATTCGATGATATGATACTTGCAGGGATTTTGCATGTGCTCCGAGGCGCGAAATCCCTGCACGTATCGTCACGAGCGTCAGATCATCGAGCGGCTCAGGCCACCGTCAATCGGTAATGCCACACCATTGATGTAACTTGCTGCCTTGCTGGCCAGGAATGCGACCACCTCGCCGAATTCTTCCGGTGTGCCGTAACGTCCTACCGGAATTTCCCTTTGGCTTACGGCTGCGATGACTGCTGGATCAACGCCGCGTTCAGCTGCATCCAGCGCGTCCAGCCGTGTGGTACGCTCGGTGGCAAACCGGCCGGGCATCACCACATTGACCGTTACGCCATCTCCGGCCACTTCACTGGCAAGCGTCTTGGCCCATCCAGCAAGGGCTGATCTCAAGGCATTGGAAGCTGCCAGATTGGGAATAGGTTCTCGGATACTTGTCGAGGATACCGCGATGATCCGGCCGAAACGGCGCGCGCGCATTGCCGGCAAATAATGAGCGGCCACCTCTATCTGGCTGAGAAACATGTTTCTAATCTGCGTGTTCCAATAGGTTTCGTCATATTGAGAGGCAGCTACCGGAGCGGGACCACCGCCATTGAGAAGCAGGATATCGATGCTGCCAACGGCTTTGTCCACATTCTCCATCATTCTTGAAACACTGACGGGATCGGTTAGATCGCTGGTGAAAGACATCACCGAGCCCGCATATGTGCCGAGGCGTTCTTCCGCCGCGCGCATCGCAACCTTGTCTCTACCGACGAGCGCAATATTCACACCTTGCTTCGCTAACGCTTCTGCAACGCCGAATCCGAGCCCTTTGCTTCCACCCAGAAGAAGCGCTGTCTGCCTTTTGTCATTCATTTTAATGTTCCAACTCAAATACGGGTGCCACTGATCGACCTGACGGCCGTGACCATCAAAGCGATATCTTCATCGGTGGTGCTCAAATGTACGGAGGCACGAAGTAGCTCCGAAATCCCGCGTATTGACATATCGTAAGGCGTGTAGCCCGGTCCGTTCATGCCGATATTGATGCCCTGATCAGCGAGACGCTGCTTGACGCTCCCACATGGGAGGCCATCAATCACAAAAGTGACGGCAGCGCCTTTGCTGTCTCCCAAGTCGAGCAGCTTTACACCTGGCACTTCAGCAAGCGAGCGACGAAGCAAAGCAGCTTTCTGATCGAGCTCCAGCCGGATATGGTCCACGCCCAAGTCGAGAGTTTGTTCGATTGCTTTCCCGAGGCCGAGCTTGAGAGCCACCGATTCCTCACCGAACTCAAAAGCTCGCGCGCTTTGTGCCACCACAACATTTCTGTCGCTTAAAGTGGCGGACACATTATCGATGCTGCGTGGTACGATTGCGTCTGCAAGACGGGGCGAGATATATGCCAATGCCGTTCCACGCGGCCCGCGCAAAAATTTCCGCCCGCACGCGATGAGTGCATCGCAGCCCAACTCGGTAACATCGATTGGTATCTGTCCAATTGCCTGGCTGGCGTCGATGACGAAAAAAGCTGACGACCCGGCTTGCCGGATTGCTGAGCCAATCGCTGCCGCAGGGTTGATCAGTGCGCTTCCCGCGCCAACCCAGGTCAGGGCAACAATGCGAACATCCGGCGAGAGGCTTTGACCGAGCGCTACGGGATCGACGGCGCTTGTTTCATCCGAGGCCATCAATGAAAGTGATGCGCCATTCAGGTCTGCAGAGCGTTGCAGGCATAAAACATTGCCAATCCATTCCTGACGGCTGACCAGTATCTCATCGCCGGGAGAAAGCGGTATCGAGGCGATCAAGTTACCGTAAAGCTGGCCATGACTGGTTCCAAAAGCGATATCCTGCGGCGAGCAGCCCAACAGTTTTGCCGCCGCTTGATAGGTATTGCTGATGGAGGCCGATGCAAGCCCACCAGCCTCCATCGGCCCCCGTTCCGCCTCGAGACGCAGATGGTCAACGATCACCTGAACGGTTTCGGGAGAAGGCAACCCAGCGCCGCTATGATTAAAATGCACGACGGACATTTGCAGGTCCTTTGATCAGCGAATATGGAAAACGGCTTCGACTTCGACCGGCACATTGGCTGGCAGTCCCGCCACGCCAATAGCAGAGCGTGCATGCGCGCCGCGTTCACCGAAGACGGCATTCATAATTTGCGAAGCGCCGTTGCCGATTTGCGAATAGGCGGTAAATCCCGGCACGGCATTGATAAAGACTGTAAGCTTGGCCAGTCGGACGACGCGATCCAGATCACCATCAAGCGCTTCATTGGCCCAGAATATGACATTCGCTGCGCAGAGCTTCGCGCTTTCAAGAGCGGTTTCTATATCAATCTCGCTGCCGACTTGCCCGACATAAGCAATGTCGCTGCCTTTTTCGGGTATCTGGCCCGAAACATACAGAAAATTGTCGCCTTTTGTCGTTGGCGAGAAGGGCAGGTTCGGCCGGGCCAGATTTGGCCATTCGATACCGCAAGCGGCCAGTTTGTCTTTATAGGCGGACATTTGAAACTCCATTTCCTGGTTCTGATTTCATATTGTCAAAGGCCGCACCCCTCGTGTACCCTTATAATTATTAGTGAGGTATAAGGATTCATTATGGAAGCGAGTTACGATCTCAGACTTCTCAGAATGTTCATCGCCGTGGCTGAAACGGGCGCGGTGAGCAAGGCAGCTGATCGTCTTGCGCGCACGCAGGCTGCCGTCAGCATGCAATTGCAGAGGATCGAGAAGGAGCTGGACAGTGAACTCTTCAAGCGGTCCTCGCGCGGCGTTTCGCTGACCGAAGCGGGAGAAGCCTTTTTGGCTTATGCGCGCAGAGTGATTGCTTTGACCGAGGATATGCAGCGCGGCTTGGTCGATAAGAAGCTGGTGGGGCGTATTCGGCTGGGTCTCTTCGAAGATCTGGCGGTCACGCGACTTCCGGGCGCAATTGCCCAGTTCAGACAGAAGCATCCATCGGTGGATATTGAACTGAGTTCATCCAATTCGGCACAGCTTGCGCGATCATTTGACGAAGGGCAGACCGACATCGTCGTTGCGGATCCTGCCCGGTTTGCCCAGCCGCCAATGAGTTTCTTATCTTATCAGTTGGTCTGGTGTGCAAGCCGATTGCTCGACGTGGACGAGGAGGGGCCGCTTCCAGTCGTTCTTTTTGAAACATCCTGTTCCTGGCAGGATCGAATGGTCGCTTCCCTCGCTGAAGCGGGCATTGCTTGGACCGTTGGCTGTCGCGTGAAAAGCCTGCCTGCCATGTTATCGGCACTGCGGGGTGGGCTAGGCGTTGGCGTGTTGTTTTCCGAAGCGGTCCCGCCGGATTGCGAGACTATAAACGGACGATACAATCTTCCCTCAGCGCCGGTGGCTGAATTTGGGATATATACGGCCGATGACCCATCGCCGCTTGTTTCCGAACTTGCGAAATCGCTTGAGGTGCTATCGTAGCGTTACGACCGGCAATGCCATCCATCAAACCTGAACAATATCAATTGATTGGGATTTGAAAGGACGCAGCATCTCTTGTGGGAGATTTGGCTCGGTCACAAGGGTAGTGATTTCTGCCAAGGGTATGACGTGATAAGGCGACGCGACACCAAGTTTCTCACGGGTTGCCAATACGATCGTCTCCGCGGACTGACGGGCGATCAGCCTTTTGATAGCGGCTTCTTCGCCGTCTCCGGTAGTCGCGCCGGTTTCCGGATGCAGGCCCGTCACACCCATGAAATAGGCATCGGTCCGAATCCGGGAGATCGCTTCCGCGGCCACTGAGCCGACTGTAACGATGGAATGTTTGAACAAACGGCCGCCAATCAACTCGACTTCAATAAGCGGATGATGTGCCAGTTCAACAGCAATATTGGGACTATGTGTGACAATGGTCGCCTTGAGGTCGAGTGGCAATTGACGAGCCAGTTGTATATTTGTCGTGCCGCCATCGAGGAAGACGATCTGGCCGGGTCGGATCAGTCGAGCCGCAATGCTGCCGAGCATTGTCTTAGCAGCCGAAGCAGCGTCCTCACGTGTTGCAAAATCCGCAACGGCTGCTGAAGCGGGCAGGGCTCCGCCATGCACCCGCAAGAGATGACCTTCGCCCGCAAGTTCTCGCAAGTCGCGCCGAATTGTGTCTTCTGAAACGCCTAATTCCCGGCTGAATGTTTTGGCGACTATTCGACCATCGCGGCGCAGCACCTCAAGGATCAAGGCCTTTCGTTCAGTCGTCAGCATATCTATCGCCCATTGCACGAAAATCCTTGACTCTGCATGATATTGCACGAATAACACGTCAATCTGGCGGCGGCTAGCCACTTATCGTGTCTGTGTGGAGGTTATTGTGAGTATTGCGCATCGTGTTCGGGTGGAAGACGTCACCCTTCTCTCCAACGACTGGTATGTTCTCAAGAAAACGACGTTTTCATTCCAGCGGGCCGACGGAAGCTGGCAGAGCCAGTCGCGAGAAACCTACGACCGTGGTAACGGCGCAACCATTCTCCTCTACGATCCGCATCGCAGAACTGTTATCCTCACCCGCCAGTTTCGATATCCAGCCTTCGTGAACGGACACGATGATCTGCTGATCGAGGCGCCTGCAGGGTTGCTGGATAATGCGGAACCGGCTGTGCGCATTCGTGCGGAAACGGAGGAGGAAACGGGCTTTCGCGTACGTGATGTGCGGCAGGTTTTCGATGCCTTTATGAGCCCCGGGTCGGTGACGGAACGGCTCCACTTTTTCGTCGGAGAATATGAGCCAGGAGATCGCGTTTCACAGGGCGGTGGCAAGGAAGATGAAGGTGAAGATATTGCCGTGCTCGAAGTCGATATCGACGAGGCACTGGGCATGATTGCTTCCGGTACAATCCGGGATGGCAAGACGATCATGCTTCTGCAATATGCTGCTTTGAACCTGTTTCGGACTTCATAACTGTACCGATTTCTACAAAACCGCATATGCGTAATGGTCTTTGACGATCTGATCCGATTGTTGAGTAACCATGCCGCGTGACAGCGCGAGCAAGGCATGCCATAGGGAGGCCAACTTATCACAAGGCCTACACACTCATGATCCGTATCGACAATATCAGCAAGTCGAATAGCCATCGCATTCTGTTTATCGAAACTTCCGCTGCTTTGAACCGTGGCGAGAAGATCGGCCTTGTCGGGCCAAATGGCGCTGGCAAGACAACGCTTTTCCGTATGATCATCGGTGATGAATTGCCGGACGAGGGTCAGGTCACGGTCGAAAAAGGCGTAACGGTCGGTTATTTCGACCAGAATGTCGGCGAAATGGGCGGGCGTTCGGCTGTCGCCGAAGTCATGGACGGGGCAGGACCCGTCAGTATTGTGGCGGCAGAGCTGCGCGAGCTTGAAGCGGCAATGTGCGATCCTGATCGTCTCGATGAGATGGACACCATCATCGAACGCTATGGTGAGGTTCAGGCCCGCTATGAAGAGCTTGATGGTTATGGACTGGATGGCCGAGCCCGTGAAGTGCTCGCCGGTCTAAGCTTCAGTCAGGAAATGATGGACGGTGACGTTGGCAAATTGTCCGGCGGCTGGAAAATGCGCGTGGCGCTTGCCCGAATTCTGCTGATGCGGCCCGATGTGATGCTGCTTGACGAACCGAGCAACCATCTTGATCTTGAAAGCCTGATCTGGCTTGAAGCCTTCCTCAAGAATTACGATGGCGCCTTGCTGATGACGTCGCATGATCGCGAGTTCATGAACCGCATCGTGACCAAGATTATCGAAATCGATGGTGGCTCGCTGAACTCCTATGCTGGCGATTATGCCTTCTATGAAAGCCAGCGCGCGCTGAATGAGAAGCAGCAACAGGCCCAGTTTGAGCGTCAGCAGGCAATGCTGGCCAAGGAAATCAAGTTCATTGAACGGTTCAAGGCCCGTGCATCCCATGCGTCGCAGGTGCAGAGCCGCGTGAAGAAGCTTGAAAAAATTGATCGTGTGGAGCCTCCGCGCCGCCGCCAGACTGTGGCTTTCGACTTCTTGCCGGCGCCACGTTCTGGCGAAGATGTCGTCAGCCTCAAGGGCGTCAACAAAGCTTATGGCAGCCGCACAATTTATGACGGGCTGGATTTCATGGTTCGCCGCCGTGAGCGCTGGTGCATCATGGGCGTCAATGGTGCGGGTAAATCGACGCTGCTTAAGCTTGTCACCGGTGCGACCGAGCCGGATCAGGGCATTGTTAACCTCGGTGCCAGCGTAAAACTCGGCTATTTTGCGCAGCACGCGATGGATATTCTCGATGGTGACAGCACCATTCTTGAATGGTTGGAGCAGCGCTTTCCAAAGGCTGGGCAGGCGCCGCTGCGCGCCCTTGCCGGCTGCTTCGGTTTCTCCGGAGACGATATCGAAAAGAAATGCCGCGTGCTGTCCGGTGGTGAGAAAGCCCGACTGGTGATGGCTGCGATGCTGTTTGATCCACCAAACTTCCTCGTGCTCGATGAGCCGACGAACCATCTCGATCTCGATACCAAGGAAATGCTCATCAAGGCGCTTTCATCTTATGAAGGCACGATGCTTTTTGTATCGCACGATCGTCGCTTCTTGGCGGCGCTTTCCAATCGTGTGCTGGAACTCACTCCAGATGGTATTCAGCAATATGGTGGTGGCTATACCGAATATGTTGAAAGCACCGGTCAGGAAGCGCCGGGTCTGCATGCTGGTTGAAGGACCGGCAAAAGAATTTTACTGAACCCGTGCACCGTCCGCTCGGCGCTTTGTTCTCCTGTCGCTTCGGCGACAAGAGGGGTCGCAAGATCGCGCTATTGAGCGGTACTGATGTTGAAGGCGAAAGGGAAACTTTGTGGCTTTCACTGGGGATTAAAATCGGGGTCACTTCTTAACTGGAAACTGAAAATTGACGCCCGCAAATATCTGCCACTTCGGCGAACCGTCGCCTTGGTGCCAAACCGTATATTGCGGTTCTATAAACGCATTCATTGTAATGCCTTTTTCAAGCTCGAAGACCTTGCCGATACCGAAGCCAACCGGGATGTAGCCCTCGTTATCTTCCAGATTGAAATTCCATGTTGCTGTCGAGCGCAGATACCAGCCGTCCTTTAAATTGTAGTTGATGATCGGCTCGACGGTTGCCAGACTGACATTGTCTCTGTCGCCGTGGCCTGCGAACGAGGCCTGATAGGTTACCAGTCCGCCCAAGAGGCCCCAGCTCTGTGGGGCAACGATGACGCCCGAGGCGCCAATTTGCCATTTGCCATTGCCGAGTGCGTCATCTGTGGCGGTCGGGATGACCAGTATTGGTCCTGCACCCAATGTTATGTCGCCGTGCTTGGGAAGGATGAAAATATCCATCAGCGTGAGATCGCCCAGCCCCGTTACGTACCCATCGGGAAACTCAGGCGCAGTGGCGATGGGCAATGTATATCGCAACAATTGCGGCAAGCCGGCGATGTCTGCTGGCACTAATCCACGCAGGAGAAACTGATTGGCGCGACGTCCGGGCAACCCGAATAACTCAGCTGAATAGTAATTATGGAAGTTAACGGTAATCTTTGGTGTCAGGGGGTTGTTGGCATCATTCACCGACTGATGTTCTTGTGCCATGACGACATTAGTCACGACGACGGAGAACAGCAGGCCAAGACCTGTACGAACGAACGCCGACATAGCGAACTCCCCCTAAAAACATATTGATAAAATCGTATCTAAAAAGTGCTGAAAATGAAGTTTGTTACAGTAACAAACATGATATTTCTTCAGCTTTTCGTCGCAACTGCATCGCTTGAGCGAGCGAGCTAAAGTTATCGGTGTGCGGGAACTGACATTCGTTACCGTAACGTGCTTCATTTTTATCCGGGTTCCGCTCAGCTTATTTAAAATTGAGGAGATTGAACCTTGAAACGGATATCTTCTGTCTTTTTCGCCTCATCAATGGTTTTGCGCTCTGCTCCGCCGAGTTGTATTCGCCAGATTACACTGGCCTTGCCGCCAAGACGCATACTGCAAAGAAGAACAGTGACGGCTTCACGGACATTTACTTCGGACCGAAAAATCCTGGTGTCGATGCGCACTGAATTGCGACAATTCCAGACAAGGGATTCTTCACGATCTCAGGCGTTTACGGGCGGACGAAAGCTTCCTTCGACTGAACCTGGAAATCTGACGACGTCGTAAAACTCAAGTGAGAGCACAGCTATGAGAAAGCACTTCCTGATTACTACGGCAATCCTCTGTCTGACATCAGGTCAGACATTGGCCAAGGATTATAAGATGACGACGCCGATACCGGATGAGATCGTCACGCCAGATTCAGTCGATACGCGCATCGGCACGTTGAAGTTCAATGATGGTGTGCCGACAGTGGAGACAGCACAAAAGGTCTGGGACCAGCTCGATTTCAGTCGTGGTATTGAAGCCTTCCTCAATGGAATTCCCGGTGCCTCAATGGTGGCAATCCGTACGGGTCTGCGTGAAGTTGGTGCGGAACACGGAACAATCGGTGTCTTTTCGACGCTGATGGATTCGAAGTCGTTGTTCCTGACGCCCAACTCCGAAACCATCTATTTCTGGAGCTGGCTGGACCTCAAAGACGGACCCATTGTGGTTGAAAGCCCGCCCGGTATTCTTGGGGTTATCAATGACTTCTGGTTCCGCTATGTGACCGATCTTGGCAATGCGGGCCCTGACAAGGGCAAAGGTGGGAAGTATCTCTTTGTACCACCTGGCTGGAAAGGCGAGAAGCCAAAGGGCTATTTCGTGATCCAGTCTCCAACCTTCGGCAATCTCCTCTTTGGGCGCGCTTTCATGAAGGACGGCGATCCTGCACCGGGCGTCGCCAGCCTGAAGGCCAAGTTGCGTACCTATCCGTGGGCAAAGCGCGCCAAGCCTTCCAAGACGAAGTTTCTCGATTTGTCGGGTAGGGTCATGAACACCGTACACGCCAATAATTTCAAGTTCTTCGAGGAGGTCAACCAAATCATACAGGAGGAACCGGCGGGTGCGTACGGACCTGATATGACGGGAATTTTCGCAGCCATCGGTATGGAAAAGGGGAAGCCATTCGCCCCTGACGCTAGGCTGAAGAAAATTCTTGAAGATTCCGTCGCGGTTGGCAATGCGGCGGCTCGCAACATAGACTTTCGTCCTCGCGACCCCGCCGTGATGATCTATCCGGACCGCAAATGGACAACACCGTTCATTGGTGGCAGCTACGAATGGATGACGGAGAGCGGAGCTCGAAACTTCGATGCGCGCACGCTCTTCTACTACGCTGCAACGATCAATACGCCTGCCATGGCCGTGGCCATGCCGGGGATAGGTTCTCAATATGCTGCAGCAAACTTCGACAAGGATGGGAATCCTTTTGATGGTGCCAAAGCCTATCGCCTGCACGTTCCGGCAAATGTTCCAGCTAAGGATTTCTGGTCTGTTGTCGTCTACGACACGCAGACACGTTCCATGCTGCAGACGGACCAGCAGTTTCCGAGCCTGTCCAGCGAAAAGAACCTCAAGAAGAACGCTGATGGTTCTACCGACATTGTCTTCTCGCCCGAGCGGCCTGCCGACACAACCAATTGGATTCAAACGATTCCCGGCAAATCATGGTTCACGATTTTCCGTCTCTATGGTCCGCTGGAGCCGTGGTTCGACAAATCGTGGAAACTCGAAGATTTCGCTGAGGTGAATTGAGCCCGCATTATCCCGAACCCTGGAGAAGAAGATGAAAAACCGCATCGTTATGACAGCCCTTCTGGCTGCGTCGCTTTCATCCGTCGCCTTCGCGCAGGATGCTGCCATATACAAGTTTGAAAACGGATACCCCACCCCGGAAGCGAGCAAACGCGCTCAGGATGATGCCGATCTTCAGCGCGCGCTGGTGGCTTATCGCTTTTGGTACCCAACCGTTTCCATCGAGGGCATTTTCAACGGTAATCGCGAGGCCGGGATCGAGGATAACGCCGCATATGGTGGTACGGCTGCCGGCCCGCGTCAGGTGGGCTTCACACTGAACTCCGACACGCCCTACGGTTCAGCAACGCTTGACGTCGCGAAAGGGCCAATGGTGGTAGAGTTACCAGTCGGCGCTTATATTGGTCTCGTCAACGATCACAATCAGAGCTGGGTGCTTGACATGGGCATACCGGGACCGGACGCCGGAAAAGGCGGTAAGCATCTGATTGTCGGGCCGGACTACAAGGGCAAAATCCCCAAAGGATACTTCGTCGGAAAGACACAAACCTACAAGAACTTGCTCGCCGTACGTGCGTTGCCTGTCGGCGGAGATCAAGACAAAGCATTGAAGGCCCTGGAGGCGATCAAGATCTATCCTTTGGCTAACCCAAAACAACGTCTGAAATTCGTTGATACGACCAATATGGATTTGGACAGTACCTCACTCAAATGGGAGGACAATATCCAGTTCTGGCAAAAGCTCAACGACATCATCCAGCAGGAGCCGATTGTCGCAAAGTTCGAACCGATGTACGGCCTGCTTCAGGTGCTGGGCATCGAAAAAGGCAAGGAGTTCAAACCGGACGATCGGATGAAGGCAATCCTTCAGAAGGCCGCACGCCAGGGTCGAGACCAGATGCTGGTCTCGGCATTTGACACGGCTCGCACTGACAAGCTCGCCTGGCCTGACCGTAAGTGGGAATGGGTCGGTCTGGTTCCCGGAAGCGCTCAGTTTGAAACCCCGGCCGGGATTGATCTCGAAGCGCGTGACCGCTGGTTTGCACAGGCAATCGTGACGTCTCCTGCCATGTTCAGACGTACGCCTGGAGCAGGGTCGCTTTATTGGCTGGGTGCTCGTGACGGCAGCGGAGCTTGGCTCGACGGCGGTAAAACCTATAAGCTTTCGATCCCGCAACCTGTTCCGGGCAAGCTATTTTGGTCTGTAACCGCCTATGATGCACAGACGCGTTCAGAAGTGCAGACCGATCAGGGCAAGGCGGCTCTTCGGTCGCTCTTTGAATTGAAAGATGCAAGCAAGAACGAACCAACCGAACTGTACTTCGGGTCGACCGCACCCGCTGGTCAGGAAGGTCGCTGGATCAAGACGGTTCCCGGTCGCGGCTGGTTTGCCTATATTCGCATCTATGGGCCTGACAAGCCGGCTTTCGATGGAAGCTGGAAGCCTGCCGACTTCGAGGAAGTGAAGTAGGGCTCAGAAGATGATTTTGTAATTGCAGAAACTGGCGCCGGGGCCGTTTTGCGTCCCCGGTGTCTAACACATGAACGCCTCTGTTCTCTCCGCCAGTCGGCGGGCTGGCGGACCAAATCGCCGCATCATTTCTGCTGCGTGATGACATCGACAGGATGTCGGAGGGGACCCGAATTAGGTTGCGACAGAACCGAACAGTCGGGTAAAGAAGCAGCATGACTGTTAGAGAGATTATCAAATATCCGGACATGCGTTTGCGAGCGCTTGCCGATCCTGTCACGACCTTCGGCGATGATCTGCGTGTTCTTGCGCGCGATTTGCTGGACACGATGCGTGCTGCACCGGGGATTGGTATCACAGCACCTCATATCGGCGTATCGGCACGAGTGGTTGTGCTGCAACTTTCCGGAAATGGCAGCGAGAAGACCTATATTAATCCCGAAATCGTGTGGGCTTCTGACGAGAAAATCGTCCATGACGAAGGAAGCGTGTCCATGCCCGGTATTGTCGAGAAGGTCGAAAGATATGCTCGTATCCGTATTCGCTATCAGGATATTGACGGCAACGAGCAGGCGGAAGAGTCCGATGGTTTGCTTGCGGTGTGCCATCAGCATGAAATTGATCAACTCAACGGCCTGTTCTGGATTCAGCGCCTGTCGAAACTTAAGCGTGATAGGCTGATCAAGCGCTACCAGAAAGCTCTCAGGTAAGCCGTTCAGAGACGGAGGTGGGAAAGTTTCTATTCCCGTGAGGGGAAATGAAACTAACCTCCCAGTGCCGCAGCAATGCCCACAATTACTGGCCCCATAAGCGGTAAGAGCACATTTGAGATGGCATAGGTAACTGTGTACCCGATCACCGGTGTAGAGTTTCCTGCCTGAGACACAAGTGCGCTGATCGTTGGCGTACTGCAATGCTGACCGGCGATTGCACCAAGAAGGATTGGTGTCTCGATTTTCATCAGTTTTGAGCCAACAAAAAGCGACACCAACGCAGGTACGAACGAAACAACCAGACCCAGCAGTGGGAGGATAAGCCCGTATTCGAGAATGAGAGCGATTGCATCGGGGCCGGCACTCAATCCTATGGCGGCTATAAAAACAGCCAATCCAAAATCTTTTGCAAACTCCGCCGCCGGAACTGGAAATCCACCACGTGCTGGATTTCTCATGTTGAGCCAGCCAAAAGCAAGGCCGGAAATCAACGCGCCGCCGCCAGATCCCAACGATAGCTCCCAACCACGGATACTGAGCGAGAATTGACCCAAAAGAAGGCCTACGACGATACCGAGGCCAAGAAAGACAAAGTCAGTACTGCCGACTTTAGGCAATGGCTTGCCCAAAGTTTCAACAGCGCGGGAGACCGGTTTGTCTTGCCCATAGAGTGTCAAGACGTCGCCTTCATGGAGAACTGTACCTGGCAATGCCGGAATAGTCTGACCCAAACGTCGGACGTTGGAAATGAATACTCCACGCTTTAGATCGGGCGAGGCTGACTGCCGCAATTGTCGGATTTGACGCCCGAAAGCTTCCTTTCGGATGAGAACGACTTCCCGCGTTACAAGCGCCAGACTGGTTCCATCCGGCACGGGAACTTCCTCTCCGAAGAAATCCTGAACTGCTATCACCGCGTTGCGGCGGCCATGCACAATGACAATGTCATCTGGATTCAACAGGAAACTAGGGTCTGTTTGAAGGACTTTTCTATGTCGGCGCACACGTTCAATCGTTACTGTCCAATTCCAGCTTTTCTCCAGATCACCAACTGTCTGCCCCGCTAGTGACCCCGCGCGGAAGGCCCTGGCGACGAACATGGGTAAGCCCTCAACCTGATCGTCGTCATCGTCTTCCGAGCCCAGTTTGCGGGCCAGAGCCTGCGCTTCGGTTTTAAGGTCGACTTTCAGAAGCATGGGTGCAAGCTGGGTGGTGAAAACAACAATTGCGATGAGGCCGAACAGATAGGTGAGGCTATAGGCCGTCGCAACGTTCGCCTGTAATTGTTCGATTTGTTCTGGTGAGATCGCGAGATGCGAGATCGCTTGCGACGCCGTTCCGATCACCGCAGATTCAGTTGCAGATCCGGCAAAAAGACCAGTCGCTGTTCCAATATCGAGCTTGAACAGAACAATCGCCATCGAAACCAGAATGGTGACGCAAACGACTTCAATTAAGGAGAATATTCCATAGCGCCATCCGCCCCGGATATTGGCGAAAAACTGAGGTCCTGCAGTGAAGCCCAACGCGTAAATGAAAAGGGTAAACGCGCTGTCCTTCAGGTCGGGCGAAATGCGCACGCCGAACTGCCCTATGGCGAGCGCTGCCAGCAAGGTCCCACAAACCCCGCCCAGCCGAACCGGGCCAATACGCAGTTTGCCAATAAGGTAACCAATTGCAAGGGAGACGAAGAGCGCGATGACAGGGTCTTTAAGAAAATACACTGCTGCCCCCAGCTACCCAATCTATATTCTAAAGATAACGCATACCTAATATAATAATGTGTTTTTTCTGACTGTCTAGATTTGGGTGAAGCTTTTCACGACGATTATTTTTTCAATTACTTGCAGTGGCCGCGTGCGATGGGGGGGCGTTTCTGGAGATGAAATTCTTCAAAAAAACAACACCATCTTGTCGGGGTCTTCTGTTCGTTGAGTGATTGAATATCTTGATTTTTATCAGGCGCTAAAGATCTTTGGGTCAGAAAATTGGCGTGATCAATAGAAATATGAGGCTGCAATTTCTCTATTGAATAAATATCAAATCGAATTTAATTTTGATTCTGATGATTTTACACTCAATTAGTTTTCGGAGATTCAATATTATTTCTATATAAATTAGATAAATGAAGAATAAATGGGCGGTTACATTAGCCGTAAGCCCTGATAGTCATCAGCAGGTTTTTGGGATGAGTATGGAAAAGCGACCACTTACCCTCACGGTCAATGGCGCCATGGTTGGACCGATGGATGTCCCGCTTGGAATGCCTATGGTCGACTTTCTACATGAGTATCTCGACTTGACGGGAACGCATTTCGGATGCGGTCAGGGCATTTGTCACGCCTGTACTGTCATAGAGATAAGGCCTGACGGTACCAAGACCGAAAGCCGTACGTGCATTTACGATGCTCATTTCTTTGACGGCAAATCGATCCTCACGATTGAAGGTCATGCGAAGCGCGACGCGACCGGTGAAATTCTCGCGCTGACGCCCGTCCAACAGGCATTTATCGACCATTTTTCTTTTCAGTGCGGCTATTGCACGCCAGGTTTCGTCGCAGGCGCTACTGTTTTTATCGAGCAGCTCAAACGGCAACCTGTGAAGCGCGGCGATCTGGAAGCTGCGATCGAAGAAGCACTCGACGTCCATATTTGCCGTTGCACGGGTTATGTCCGTTATTTTGAGGCCATCCGCGATGTCGCTTTGGCGACGCCGGGCTGTGTGATCGGCTAGTCGGGGGCGCTGCGGTCGGGGTATGAAACACAAGCGTCTTTATCACTTTGTTGTAGCTGTCGTGTTGATTGTCGTCGCGGGGGGATTGTCGGTATTGTTGGGTGTGTTTCGCGACTCATCCTTGACGCCTGATCTGAAAACAGCCCTTTCGGCGGTGCAGATGCAAGCGCTTGTCCCTCGTGGGCAGGAACTGGAGCGCGCCGCCGATTGTTTCGGCTGCCATTCTCTGCCGGAAGGTCCTATGGCTGCAGGTGGTGTGGCTATAGAAACTCCGTTCGGCACTTTGCATTCGACAAACATTACGCCCGGCCCGACCTACGGTATTGGAAAATATAGCCGGGCGGATTTTCACCGCGTGATGAAGTATGGTGTCGCGCCGGGCCATCGCAATCTCTATCCGGCCATGCCGTTTCTGTTTACCCAGGTGACGACGCCGGACGATATTGACGCGCTATACGCCTATCTGATGACGATACCGCCGATTGCTCTCCCCAATAAGCGCAATAGCGCCATCTTCCGCCTCCCTGTGCGGCCTTTTGTGAATTTCTGGGCGCTGCTCAATTTTCCTAAACGCGAAGCACCACAAAATGATCGGCGTTCAGCGGTCTGGAACCGGGGGGCTTATCTGGTTGAAGGGCTGGCGCATTGTGGCGGATGTCACACGCCGCTCAACCTCATGATGGCGCCCGACTTTGCGCGCAATTTGCAGGGTGGCATATTGGAAGGCATGGTTGCGCCTGACATTACCCAGCCGATGCTGACGCGACAGGGCTTCGATATCCGCGCTTTGAGCCAGTATCTGAAGACGGGCATCGCTCGACAGGGAACGTCGTTCGCTGACATGAACACGGTGACCCATTTTTCCACCAATGTCATGTCCGATGACGATATTCGCGCGATTGCCACTTATCTCCTGACGGACAAGGACGGTAATATTCCGGCAGCAAAGCCAGCACTCCAAGTTTTGCCGCAGGCCGTGACACTGCCCAGGGATAGTACCATGGACGAGGGCCGCATGGCCTATATTTCTGCCTGTGCAGGCTGCCATGGCTTGAAAGGTGAAGGCACACCGAACGTCGCGCCAGCCATGAAAGGCAATGGTATCGTGGCGCTGGATAGGCCGAATGCGTTGATCAACACGATCTTGAACGGCATTGCTACGCAGACATTTACAAACGGGCAGCGCATGTATGCCATGCCCTCCTTTTCCGACACCATGGACGAGAGCGAGATTGCGGCTTTGGTCAGCTGGATGCGCGCGCAATGGGGCGGACAAGGCGGACATCCGGTTACCGGCGGGGAAGTCAAAGCGTTCCAACGTTCTGTTCGATAATTTGCAGAGTTCATTTGACCGTATCATGGATGGCATTCCAGCGCGGTTGATTAAGGAGATAGATATATGGCTGCCGGAATGTCACGCCGTGATTTCATCAAATTGGGCACTTTTGCAGGTATATCCGTCCTCTTTGCGCGTCTTCCGAACGCGCAGGCGCTGGAGGTGCAATCGGGCCCGGCAACGGCTGACTGGATCGGTGCCGACGGCAAGGCGCGTTATCGCTGGGATGCCGTGCGCAAGGTAACCGGCGGAAAGACCTTTGCCCGCGACTATCGCGCGCGCGACATTCCCGGCTGGATCAAGGAACAGGGACAGGCGTTTTTCATCAAGGCGACGAAGGCCGACTGCACTTTCGAAGGCGTGGATCTGTCACTGCTCGGCGATGATCTCCAGCCTGATCGTTTGGTGTTGCACGAAGATCTGGAGCGGGACGGTATTCGAGTCCCACAAGTGTCAGATCTGGCGGAAGAGTTCTTTGGCAGGAATTTTCTCGTCCCAAAAGGCGAAACCCCGCCCTTGCTCGGCCATCCCGTTGCTTTGCTTGTCTACAGCGACTTCGAGCGTTTCGAACTGGCAAAGCGTATGTTGCGGTTTGAAACGGACATCGTGCGCTATGGCGCGCAGACTGGCCCCAAACCGCCTAGGAACTATGGCGCGGCGCGTTATGTGCGCATCGGTGGGGAAACGCCCACATCGCCTTCCGTGTATTCATCCTTCCAGGACGCGACGATTTTCGGCAACTTCAAGGGTGACGAACCCGTATGGCCGGACGAAAGTCAGACAGGCATATTCGTTCCCCGCTCTGTGCAGACCCGGCATCGTGGCGGCGGTGCGCGCAATCCCGAAAAGGTGGGCCGCGAGACCTATGAGCCCATGCGGCGCGGCATGAATGCGGCCCATGAACTGGCCACCGAGATCGACGCGGCGCGGAAGAACCCCGATAAGATCGTTCTTGATCGCAAAGCCTTTTCCCAGTCCGTTGATCCTTCGGCGCTGGAAGCAGACAATGGCAACGCATGGTACGATAAAAAAACGCGAACATTGCATATCATCGCCGCTGTGCAATCGCCTTATGATGCGGCTCGCTTTGCCGCGATGATCGTCAAAGGCAACAAGACCTTTCCGGTCGAAGAGATTAAGCTCCTTTCCGGGACAACAGTGGGCTACGGTTCAAAGGACCACTCTATTTTCCCGCTCTATTGCGTCATGGCCGCTTTTTATGGTGGCGGCAAAGCCGTGCGTCTTGCCAATGATCGCTATGAGCAGTTCCAGCTTGGGCTAAAGCGACACTCCATCCAAATGGATGTGTCCCTCGTTGCCGACCGCAGTACGGGCCAGTTTGAAATTATGAAAGGTCAATATGTCGCCAATGGCGGTGGTCGGGCCAATTACTCTTTTTCGGTGGCACAAGTGGCTGCTACGGCGGCGCAATCGATCTACTATTTGCCCAAGTCGGACTTCAGTTCTATCGCGCTGGCAAGCCGGGCAGTGGAGGCGGGTTCGATGCGCGGCTACGGCGCGCTTCAGGTCATGTCGGTGACCGAGATGATGGTTAATGAGCTGGCGAATGAACTGGGCGTTGATGCCATCGAACTTCGTCGGCGCAATGCCACCAAAGCTGGCTATCTAAACACGCAAGGCGCGCAGCCACTCGGCGACCCACGCAATATCGAAATGCTCGACAAGGCCGCGGCCAACCCGCTCTGGATCAATCGCGCTCACGCCAAGAAGGATTATGATGCGGCGCATCCGGGGCGCCTCTACGGCATCGGCTTCGCACAGGTACAGAAGGACTACGGCACTGGGGCGGACACCTCTGCGCTTGCACTGGAATTCGATGCGCAGGGGCGGTTGACCATGCGGCATTGCGTGCAGGAAATCGGCACCGGTGCCACGACGGCCCAACAGGTTCTGGTGCGTGATATTATCGGCAAGGTGCCGGATGACGTCGAGTTCGGCGTTATTGATTTTCCGCAGCTGCCTATCATTGCCGAACGCTCGCCCTACACGATCTCCCAAGCCCAGCAGGATGAAGCGGAGAAAAACCCGTTCTGGGTGCCTGCCACCTTACCCGCGATGAGCGCCTCCAACAGCGCCTATTTTTTGAGTTTCGGCACGCGCCAGGCGGCACAGTTCCTGCTGGAAAACAGCATTTGGCCGGCTGCCCGCGCGATCTGGAGCGAGGGGCCGGGCGGTGGAGAAATATCGGCGGGCAACATGTCGTTTGCTGATATGCGCGTTGTGTCGGATGGCGTTGCGGGCGGGGGCATGGAAACGCTGTCCTTCGAGCGCATTGCCCGTAAGGCCCATGCTTTGGGACTGATAACAGGCGTGGCGTTGCACTGTTTCAGCCGTTGGGAATGGGCGACGGCACAGTTCAGCATACCCGGCACAGGCATGCGTGAGCTGCCCATTGACGCCTTGGCGGTCCGCTATGGCGACGGAGCGTCCGCCGAGACGAAGCGACGGATGACCACTGGTGGCTATGAATATATCAAACGCAGCAAAGTCAGCTTTCCCCCGGTACAGCGCAACAATGCCGGGGTAACCACCTATGCGCCTGCGTCTTGCCTCGTGGCGTTGAACGTCAACACTTTTACCGGCGCGGTGGAGATTATGCAGCATCACAGCATTCTCGATCCCGGTAAAATCATCGTGCCCGAACTGGTTTCGGGGCAGCAGCAGGGCGGCTTGGCCATGGGGATTGGCCACGCACTTATGGAAGAGCTGCCACTTTATGAAGACGGACCGGGCGATGGAACGTGGAACTTCAACCGCTACACCTTGCCGAGGTCGAAGAATGTCGCTGTCTGGAGGCAGACTGCCGAATATCTAACGCCGCTTTCTGAAACGTCGCCGCCCAAAGGTATAGCGGAGGTGGTGACCATCCCGATCATTCCGGCCATTGGCAATGCCATTGCGCATGCCACGGGCAAACGGTTCTACGAATTTCCGATCACGCCGGAAAAGATCAAGCAGCAACTGGGATAGTGCCGCACATGGACCTGTTCGATATCTCCAGCCCGACAAATGACAGTCAGGATGTTCTTTCGCTGGCGGAAGACTGGTTGCGGATGGGGCGACAGGTGGCGCTTGCTACAGTTGTGCAGACTTGGGGTTCCGCACCACGACGGATGGGCAGTCAACTGATTGTCGACGCCGATGGCTTGTTTCAAGGTTCGGTCTCCGGCGGCTGTGTGGAGGCGGAGGTTCTGGCGAGAGCAGCCGATGTCATCATAACGGGCAAGCCCGACAGGGTCGAATCCGGCGTTGCGGATGAAACGGCGTGGCAGGCGGGATTGTCCTGCGGCGGATCAATCCGCATCTATATCGAGCGCGCCGACCGCAGTTTGCTACAGGCACTCAATGCAGAGCGCCGGGCGCGGCGGGCTGTTGCGGTGCTGACTGACCTGGATACGGGCACAAACTGCCTTATCCGTAAAGGCGGCGAACTTCCGTCCGCATTTCAACCAACCATAGGGCAGAATTTCGCGCGCGGTGTTTCGACCCTTGTGGAAGCGGATGGTAAAGCGCTGTTTTGTAACATGCACCTACCCAATCCGCGTTTTGTCATCATAGGCGCGGTCCACATAGCGCAGGTGCTGGCGCCAATGGCGCGTATGGTTGGTTATGACGTCGAAATCATTGATCCACGCACGGCCTTTGCCACAAGGCAACGCTTTCCTGATTGCATCTTGCACGCGGAATGGCCGCAGGATGTGTTTGCCGCGCATCCGCTTGATGCTTATACGGCGGTGGCGGTCATGAGCCACGATCCGAAGATCGATGACGCCGCGTTGATCGCCGCCTTGCAGGCGGATTGCTTTTATGTCGGCGCTCTGGGCAGCCGCAAAAGCCACGCGAAGCGCCTGCAAAGACTGGAGATGGCGGGCATGGATCGGGCCATGCTGGCGCGCATTGAAGGGCCGATAGGCCTTGCTATCGGCGTAACCAATCCGGCGGAAATTGCGGTTTCCATTCTGGCGCAGCTGATCCAGTCCCTTCGCCAGCCAGAGATGCGGCTGGCCGCCTGAATGTCACTCAAAAACTATAATATGCTCGCAGGTCGTGAGATGGGCGCTTTTTCTTTTCTTGCAGAATTTGTCATCAGAAGTGCTGCTTAATTAAATTGATCAAGCGAGGCTAAGGCCGAACCGAAACTTATGAACCTCCCCTTTCTGTAGTCTTGACAGTTTTCCGATTCCGGCTCTACCTTGAAATCATGCTGAGGCTCAACGCTGAAGCGAGGGGAGGAATTCATGACTAAAGGTTCAATTTTTAATGGGCTGGGTCTAGGTTCAATTTCGCGACGCCAGTTTCTAACGACCAGTGCGGCCGGAGCAGGCGCCCTGTTATTGCCGTCCTTACCGTCTTTTGCAGCTGACAAGCCGAAAATTGGTCTTGTCATGAAATCGCTCGCAAACGAGTTTTTCAAGCAGATGCAGGCGGGTGCGGAAGAATACGCTGCCAAGAATACAGATAAGTTTAGCTTCGCCGCGGTTGGCATGAAAGATGAACGTGATTTTGCCGCGCAGGTTGATGCGGTGGAAAACTTTATCACACAGCAGTTCAATGTGATTGTTTTAGCGCCAGCCGATTCCAAAGCCATGGTCACACCTGTGAAAAAGGCGTTGGAAGCCGGTATTAAGGTCATCAATATCGACGTCGCGCTTGATGAAGAGGCGAAGAAGCAGGCCGGGATTGATCTGGCTTTCTTTGGGCCCGACAATCGCGAAGGCGCAAAATTGTCCGGCATGGCCTTGGCCAAAGAACTGGGCAAGGGCGGCAAGGTGGTTATCCTTGAAGGTAATCCGGAGGCCGATAATGCCAAGGAGCGTAAGAAGGGCTTCGATGATGCTGTAGCCGAAGGCGGCTTGACGCTGCTGGATTCCAAGACCGCGCATTGGGAAACAGAAGAAGCGAATACGCTTATGACGAATTTCCTGACGCAGTATCAGGATATTCAAGGCGTTATGGCGGCTAATGACTCGATGGCTCTTGGCGTTGTGAAAGCGCTGGATGCTGCAGGAAAGTCGGGCCAGATCAAGGTTGTTGGTTTTGACAATATTCCTGCCGTCCAGCCACTGATCAAGGATGGCAAAATGCTGGCCACAATCGACCAATTCGGCGCCCAGATGGCCGCAATGGGTATTGATTATGGCCTTAAGGAGCTGGCGGGTGAAAAATTCTCCGGCTGGGTCAAGACCGATATCAAGCTGATAACGGCCAAGGATCTCTAAAAACTCGCACGATAGCAAGGCCGCAGCGTATCTCTTCGTTGCGGCTTCCCGCTATCAGAGCAGGCAGGAGCAGTCATGCCATCAGCCGACGCGATCTTGAAACTGGATAACGTTGGCAAGATCTTTCCGGGCGTGGTTGCTCTGGACGGTATCGACCTGCAACTGATGCGCGGCGAAACGCATATCATTCTTGGTGAAAACGGTGCAGGTAAGTCGACGCTCATCAAGCTGCTTGCTGGTATCTATCAACCGGATACGGGCGAAATTTTTCTGAATGATCAGGCCTATAAGCCTAAAACGCCTCATGATGCGCAAGTCCAGGGCATTCGGATTGTTCATCAGGAACTCAATCTGCTCCCCCATCTTTCCATCGCAGAAAATTTGATGCTGGAGAGCCTTCCGCGACGCTACAGTCTTGTGGATCGCACAGCGCTAAACAAGCGTGCTACTGAGTTGCTGGACGAGGTTGGTCTGGCCCTAGACCCGCGCGTGCTCGTTTCCGAACTGGGCGTCGCGCAAATGCAATTGGTCGAAATTGCAAAGGCGCTTGGCTATGACAGCAAGCTTCTGGTTCTTGATGAGCCGACGGCGACACTGACCCCACCGGAAATTGAGCGGCTGTTCGCCATTATCGGGAGACTGAAGGCCAGAGGCGTAACGATCATTTACATTTCGCACCGCCTGCATGAAGTCTTCGAAATCGGTGATCGGGTGACTGTGTTGCGCAATGGTCGGTTGGTCGAAACGCGATCATTACAGGGACTGACCGTGCCCCATCTGGTTCGCATGATGATTGGCAGGGATATCGCTGATGAATACGGCTTTGACCCGTCTATCGCGCCGGGTTCCGTCGCTTTGGAGGTTGAGAACGTTACGCGAGCGATGCAAGCTAACGCGGTGTCCTTTACAGTGCGCCGGGGCGAGATTCTTGGTGTGGCGGGTCTGGTGGGATCGGGACGCACGGAAATCATGCGCGCGATCTTTGGCGCAGATCCAAAAGGTGGTGGGCAAATTCGTGTGGACGGCAAGTCTGTTAACATTCGCGATCCCAAGGATGCTGTCAGAAATGGACTAGGGTTCCTGACCGAAGACCGGAAGGGGCAGGGGCTGATGCTCGACATGCCCGTGGACTTAAATGCCACGATCACCGATTTAAAGAAGATTTCGCATGGCGGATTGTTGGACAAAGGGGCGGAAAAAACGGCCGTTACGAAACTGGTTGAACAGCTGCGGATCAAGACGGCGTCGATTGATACGTCAGTGCGCAATCTGTCAGGCGGAAACCAGCAAAAGGTCGTTCTTGCGAAATGGCTGTTTCGCGGTTCTTCCACTCTGATACTGGATGAGCCGACGCGAGGTGTTGATGTTGGTGCGAGGCGCGAAATCTATCAATTACTCTGGATGCTCGCCGCAAATCAGAAAGCGATCATCATGATCTCTTCGGATTTGCCAGAGCTGATCGGTATGTGCCACCGCATTATCGTATTCTCCAACGGCAAGCTGGTGGGAGAGCTGCCCCGGTCGCAATTTGATCAGGAGCGTATTCTCTCACTTGCCTATCAGGAGCATGTTCAAGCATGACAGATAAGCCGTCTATCTCCGAGAAGCCCGTTGCGCCTGATCGCCAGAAGTTGAAGCGTTTCCTGTTGCGAGACGCAGGCGTCTTTCTGGCCCTTTTATTGATCACGCTGGTATTTTCCCTCACCGCGCCCTATTTCGCCACGCCTGGCAACGCATTGAAGATATTCGTTCAGATTGCCATCAACACAGTTCTAGCGGCTGGCATGACTTTCGTTATCCTGACTGGCGGCATTGATCTCTCCGTTGGTTCGGTACTTGCTCTCTGCACGGTCGTTGGTTCGCTCATCATGACGTCGGGTCTGGAGCCGGCCTTATCAATACCGCTTGCCGTATTGGCCTGTATTGCAGTTGGCGGATTTTGCGGGTTCATCAATGGCAAAGTGTCGACTTTCTGGAAGATACCTTCCTTTATCGTGACGCTTGGTATGTTGAATATCGCTGCTGGCGCGGCGCGCGTGGTGTCCAATAACTCAACCATCACCGGACTGCCGCAAGGCTTCGTCGATTTCGGCAATCTCATAATCGGTGGTTTCCTGCCCTCGATCTTTCTTGTTGCAGTGGCCGTGATTTTCGTTGGCTGGTTCATTCTGCGGTTTACCGTCTTTGGGCGCATGATCTATGCAGTCGGGGCCAATGACGAGGCAGTGCGTCTGTCGGGACATAACCCCGACGTCTATAAAATTGCTGCATTTGTTATTTCGGGGGTGACTGCTGGCATCGCCGCAATTGTCTATCTGTTGCGTTTGAATATTGGCAGCCCGATTGCCGGTGTAGGTTATGAATTGAATGCGATTGCAGCGGTCATCATCGGCGGAACCAGCCTTTTCGGAGGAAAAGGCTCCATTGTTGGTACACTCGCTGGCGCATGCATTTTGCAAGTGCTGGCCACCGGCCTGCAGTTGCTCGGTATTGGTGACAATTACAAGCCGATCATCATTGGCGCAGTGATTATACTTGCCGTGATTGTCGATACCTACCGTGAAAGATTGCTGCGACGCATTCGTTGATGCGCCGCAGCGATCCAGTAGGACGGCTATGTTATAGCGATCTCGGCGGCCACTTTCATGGGTGGGCACCGCTTTCGTGCAAGGTTTTCTGGCTTTTTGTGCGACTTTCCCACAAGCCTATACCGAAGAGAATGGCTGTTGTCAGCCATCCAAGGGTGAGTAGATCGGCGCTCTGCCCGAAAGGTGCAATGAGCGCCAACAAGATGACACCCCCGACATGGGAAAGTGGCACGCGGCCATAGACGACATACTTATAGATGGCGCTGCCAATCAAATAGATGGCGGGACCGATTGCTATGACGAGAGTTTCAGCGAGACTGGCATGTTCGGCAGGATGCTCCATGGCAAGATCATTGCCCACGGCGCTCACGATAATACCGAATATCAGGATGGCATGAATATAGTGGAAGTAGGCGCCTATCTTCCCGGGATCACGGGCTTGCGTGATACGCGCGGTGGCGTCTTTGCTTGAGGTGCCAAAATAAAGCCACCACATGGCGATGGTACCGAGAAAAGTGGCGAGCATCGCGGATAGCTCAGCAATGTTCCAGTTTTCTGCACCTGCAAGTGTGGCTCCCGTCGCCAGCAGGCTTTCACCCAGCGCGACAATAACAAAAAGCTGGCAGCGCTCCGCAAGATGCCCGCCCTCGATGGTCCAGTCACTGACCTGCGAACGCCCCATGCCGGGCAAAGCAAAGCCAATCATCGGCGAAACATATTCGCAAAGTGCTGCGACGACCCAAAGGGCCAGTCGCAATTCGCCTTCTGCGAAGGCTCCGCCGATCCAGAAGCAACCGGAGATGACAAGCCAGCCCAGCATTCGCCGGTAATTGGCGGTTAGCGGGTGGTCACTTCCCAATTGCCAGACAATGAAGCCTGTGCGCCCAAGTTGCATTGCAACATAGCAGCCAGCAAAAATAAGACCACTTTTGCCAAATGCGTCCGGTATCGAGGCCGCCATAACCAGCGCCAGCGCCATACAGAAGAACAAAACAAAGCGCAATTTTGGCTGCTCGGGATTAAACCAGTTTGTAACCCAGCAGGTATATTGCCAGCCAAGCCAGACCGCGAACCAGAGAACGAGTGTTTCTAGTGCACTCCAGGCTGTCAGGTGATGAAGCAGCATGTGGCTGAGCTGTGTGACCGCGAAGACATAAACGAGATCGAAGAAAAGCTCCTCATATGTAACATGCGCGTGATGGCCGTCTCGCAGACGCAAAAGTGGGTGAACTGATTGGCTCATGGATTATTCCCCAGAATGTGGAGCATCAGATAATGAGTGCCGAATTCGAAGAGGGCTAAAGGGGACACCCGCCGTAGCGATCAAATGGAATATAGACATATCCGTTCCCCTTTACTCAAAGCGGCACTCGCAATTTTTACATTATCCTAGGTTGTAAAAAGCGGAAATACTTAGGAGATAACTTATTTTTAGCCGACGACATTTTTCAGGCGTTTAATCGGCTCCGACGCGCGATACATACCCTACCCATATGGATGTAGACGGATTGCCGGCTCTTCTTTTGTGACAATTCAAGGCACAATAGCTGTGGAGCAAAGGATCCTTGAGAGCCTCGAGGGCCGGAAGCTGGTGAGGAGAAAGGGTGATGACTGAGCTACGTCCCATATCCAACGAAAATGATAGCCTGAATGCCGGTGGTGTGCAAAACACAGCGTTGGGTACAGCTGCGGGGCATCTGGCACTCGTTCCGACGTGGCTGCCTTTCGATGTCGCATCGAGTACGCCGGGTAGTTCAGCAGGAAGTGGCGGAATGGGACTGAGCGTCGGTGTGATCAGCAGCGATGCTTCCGCTGTTTTCGTGCCCTCCAATACCGCAATCGCTGCGCCGGGCAGTGAAGCTGGCGCTGACCAGTTCAACAATGCCCTGATCAATCAGCATGTTGCTGAAATGGCGGGGATGGGCGGTGATGGGGGAAGCGGCAATGCCGCAATCGGTAGCACGGAAGGGGCTACATCCAACCACGCGGGAAGCGGCGGGGACGGCATCTTTCTGGGCGGGCTTGTCAGCTCCGATGTTGCGGTCTTCGCCCCGGTGAATACGGCGGTCGCGGGTGGGGCTCATTCCGTAGCGTCCGCAAATCAAACCAATACCGCAGCTTTTCTGCAAGGCGCAGATCAAATGGCAGGTATTGGCGGCTCTGGCGGTGATCATAACTATGCCGGGTCCGTATCCGCAACGCCGATACATACCGATACGGGCAGTACCTATGTGTTCACTGGCGACAACCATGCCGGACATGGTGGTATGGGTATTTTCGCAGGTACCATGATCGACGTGAATGTGGCGATCTTCTCGCCTATCAATATCGCCGTCGCCGCTGCTGGCGGCAATGCGGATGCACATCAGACGAATAATGTGATTTTCGATCAGGGTGGTACGCAGATCGCCGGGATTGGCGGTAATGGTGGCGGGTTCAACCTGGCGTCAGATACTATTTTTACGGGCAATTCTGCCGCAGGAGGCGGTGGCGATGGTGTCTCGGCCGGAAGTCTGGTGGATGTGAATGTCGGCTATTTCCATCCGATCAATATTGCGGTTCCAGCTGGCGGAATGGCTGATGCCCAACAGGTAGATCATCTGCTTGTCGACCAGCATCCACTCCAATTGGCTGGCATTGGTGGTGCGGGTGGCCACGACAATTTATCGGATACAAGCCATGATATGCTTGCTCACGATATTCTTGCACTTCTGCATGCATGATCCGCAAAAGCGGACCCACCCTAAAGTAGATATCCGAATTTCCAGCTATTCGCACATGTACAATACGCGCACTCTTTAAGCGCGGTCGGCCATCTGATTTCGTTACGCCAACTTATGGGCGCTTTGGGTGACCAGAACCGGAGTTCAACCGAAACAGGGCAGGGGCCACAACAGGGAGGAATAAAGCGATGCCTATTCCACAAGTATCCGACACAATTCATCTCAGTGACGTGCATGCCGGTGATGCCAATGCCGGTAACGGTGCTGATGGCTATAACTACGGTAATATCAACTACAATCCCAGTGCAGTGGTGGCCAACACCCAAAGCGTGGCAGGTGCTACTGTGGATGTGCACAGCGGCGATTCCCCATGGTTAAGCGCCAGCTGGGACGCAGGCCATGCAGGTCATGGCGGTGGAGCAGACGCAGCCAATGGGTTCCTCGCCAATATCACCAATAACGGTGATGGCGGAGCTGGTGGTGATGCAAACTCCAATGGCAGCCTTGGCTCGTCAAGCGGTGGCAACGTGGGCGCAGCAACTGCCGATACAAGCGCCGTTCAATATACCTCGCTTCTTGCCGATCAGCACGCCACTATTCTTGCAGGCGTTGGCGGTAATGGCGGTAACGGAAACATGGCACGCGGCGGCGATATCTCGGCTGCGCTCGTGCACTCAAATCCGGAAACCCACACCACAACGACGACTACCAATGATATCGCGAGCTTTGTTAATAGCTTCAACGACAATTTTCACGATATTGATCTGAGCCACATGCCGATCTGATCGGCAGCTGGTTTTCACTTGGAACAAGAGAAATTCGATCTGGGAGCAACGGCTTAGGCCGCTGCTCTCCCGTTTTGCCGGACTAGCCCCTAAGCTGAAGATGCGTTGCGAGCATTCGCACCGATTGTGCAAGCCCGGTATGCCAACGGAGATTGGACGATGACGGCGGCATTCGCGCAACCTCGTTATACGGTGACCCCTTTGGTCGCAGCGCTGCGTCGGTGTTACGGTGCCTTTGGTTTGGTGTTTGCCTATAGTTGCGGATACAATATTTTCCTGCTCGCGCCTTCCATCTATCTCCTCCAGATTTATGATCGCGTTCTGTCGAGCCGCAGTGTCGACACCCTGTTGATGCTGACGATCATCATCGCCGTGGCGGTCGTGGTTGGGTCGTTGCTCGATATCGTGCGCCGCGCTGCATTATCACGGATCGGTAGCTGGCTTGATCACCAGTTGCGCCCTATTGTTATGAACGCATCGTTCGAATATGCGGCACGTGCTGACGCTGGAGCCGCCGCAGAACACTATCGCGATCTCTCGGTCTTGCGGCAGTTTCTGGATTCACCCTCCTGCGCATTGTTGTTTGACCTGCCATGGGCTCCGGTTTTTCTCGCATTGCTCTTTCTGGTCCACCCGCTGCTTGGTTTCATCGGACTGGGCAGCGCTGTGGTCTTGCTGTTTTTGGCGATGCTCAACGAGTTTGTGACTCGGGAACTGAACGAACAGGCAAACCTCGCACAGGCGCGAAGCCATTCCCGCTTCACAATGGCCCTGAAATATATAGGCGTTATTCGCGCGATGGGCATGCAGCATGGCGCGGCCCACCTCATCTATCGAGATGCTGAAGCCGTGAGGGCCGCTCAGGACAGTGTGATAAGAAGGACCGAGATTGTTTTGGCATTTTCGAAATCGGTACGCACACTGACGCAGATTGTGATGATGGGTGCGGCGACATGGCTCGTGCTGCAAAACAACAGCAATCCCGGAATTATTTTTGTTGCTAGTCTGCTTCTCGGGCGTGGGCTGGCGCCGGTTGAGGGAGCGATTGGGGCCTGGCGGGCGCTGGCTTTTGTTCGCGGCGCGTTCAGTCGCCTGAACCGGATTCTAACACTCATTGTTCCCGGAGAGGACAGGCGAACCATTCTTGTGCCAGAACCCAAGGGCCAGCTGGTCGTCGATAATGTTGGCTATCGGTTGCCGTCATCGGATCGTTTCATTTTGCGAGGCGTATCGTTTCAAGTGGCGGCGGGCGATTGCGTGGCGCTAATCGGTCCCTCTGGCTCGGGCAAATCCACACTTGGGCGAATTTTGGCGGGTGTTTCACGGCCGACATGTGGATGTGCCCTTTTGGGCGGAATCGACATTTCCTTGCTTCGCCATTGCGACAATGCCCGTCACATTGGCTATCTTCCACAGGACATCGAGCTTTTCGGCGGTGCGATCAAGGATGTTATTGGCCGGCTTGATGGTTCGGACCCACAAAAGGTGATCGACGCCGCAAAACTGGTTGGGCTGCATGAGGCGATCATGCGGTTGCCGCAGGGCTATGAGACGGATATCGGCGAAGGGGGGGCTCTTCTCCTCCGGGCGCAGCGCCAGCAATTGGGATTAGCGCGCGCTGCCTACGGAAACCCGCCTCTTGTGGTGCTCGACGATCCGAATTCAAGTCTCGACTATGAAGGCGAGCGCCTGTTGTTTGACGCGATTGAGCGCATGAAATGCAGGCAGATTACAATTGTCATCATCACCCATCGAATGGGCATATTGCCCGTGACGGACAAGATCGCGGTGATGCGGGATGGTATGGTCAGCGCCTTTGGTGATAGCGAGAAAATTTTCGATGCTTTCCTTCGCGTTCCCGCGAAAACTGGACCATGAAGGAGCATTGCAATGGCACTGGTCCATCTTGATGTTCCATTGAGGGTGGCAAACGCTTTCAAATCCTATCTGGCGCCGGTTGCGCAGCAGCTGATGTTGTGGCGGCTGGCGTCTCCGCCGATACGTGTACATCAACGCAACACATTGCCAGCACCATTGACCTCCCGACCAAGGCTGCGCGGGGTTGCCTGGACAGGAAATATGCTGGTTTTGACGTTCTTAGCCGGGTTTGGATTATGGGCAATGCTGGCGCCGCTCAAAAGTGCGGCGGTCGCGGTGGGCATCGTCGAGGCGGAGACCAGTCGTAAAACCATTCAGCATCTGGAAGGTGGCATTGTCCAGCAGATTTATGTCCACAATGGAGATCTGGTTTCTTCCGGGCAGGTGTTGATCAAGCTTGATGATACCAAGCCGAGGACGGAGCTTGTCGGCGTGCAGGGTCAATTGTGGGATGCTGAGGCAAGCCGTGCACGGCTGGTCGCGGAGCAGGGAAATGAGACAGAACTCGTGTTTCCGTCTGAGTTGGTGCGACTTGTCTCGAAAAACCCGGCGGTAAACGCGATTGTGGTGGGGCAGCGTAGAATCTTTGAAGCACGGCGCGATGTCTACCAATCTGAAATCGCCATCACGCATGAAAAAATGGAGCAGGTGAAGCAGGAGATCACCGGTCTGGTAGCCCAAAAACTGGCGCTGTCGTCGCGGGTGGAAATTACACGTCAGCAGTTGGACATGATTGATCCTTTGGTCAAGAAAGGTCTTGAACGCAAAACGAGCCTGCTGAACCTCGCGCGGGAAAAAGCGGACCTTGATGGACAATTTGGAGAAACGACGGCTCAGATTTCCCGCGCTTATCAGGTTATCAATGAGGCGCAGGCCAATCTCATCAAGCTGGAAAGCGACCGGCAAAATGAGATTGCAAAGGAACTGCGTGATACTGAAAACCAGCTGTTTCTGTTGAACGAACGATATCGCGCCATTGATGATCAGTTGAACCGCACGGCGATCAAGGCACCAGAGACGGGAATTGTCATGGATCTACGCATTCATACGACAGGCGGAGTGATTGGGGCAGGTGAACCGTTGCTCGATCTGGTGCCGCAGAATGGTAATATGGTCGTGTCCGCCCATATCAGACCTGAAGATATCCATCTTGTGCATCCGGGTCTGAATGCGCAGGTGCACCTGTTGCCCTATGATCAACGGCGCGTGCCGCTTTTAAAAGGGAAGGTCACTTATGTTTCTGCTGATCGCCTGTTGGATAAAGTAACGGGTCAGCCCTTCTATGCCGCAACGATCCGTGTCACCGATGATGAGCTGATGCAGGCAGGGGACATAGAAATGATCCCCGGAATGCCGGTTCAAGCTTTGATCGAGACTGGCGAGAGCAGCGTCGCTCTTTACGCTGTCAGGCCGTTGCTGGATAGTTTCCATAGGGCTTTTCGGGAGAACTGAACGCCGTTGACCTATTGCACCGTGTTGATGCCAGGAGAGTTTCTTGAGCCAAGCAGAAGCACCACCTCTGTTCTGTTCTGCACGCGCAACTTGCGCATGATGTGTTGCAGATGCATCTTCACGGTATTGCCCGACATGTTGAGCTTTTCCGCAATAATCTTGTTTGAATGGCCGCGCTGAAGTTCGGTAAGTACATCGACTTCCCGCGGTGTAAAACCCGCTATGGTTGCCTGTCTGGGAGTGGGGTTCATGGTTTCATTGTCATCGACATTTTGTTCTTCCAGAGCTGACTTGCCGGTGATGGAGATTGTCCGCTGGATGCTGGCCTGTGCGCCCAGCGGATGCGGACAGAATACTCCGCCCGCGAGCACCAACCGCACACCTGCCAATGCAATTTCTATTGGAAGGGACGATGTGAAGAAGCCTCGCACTCCCATTTTGATCGCTTCCGACTCCATGACGATATCGTCCCGGTTGGAAAGCAAGGCAATGGAGGCTGCCGGGAAATGGGTTTGAGCCGCCAACAAATCTTCCAGCAGGGTTGGGTTATCGATTGCCCGCCCCGCCAGATCCAGGGCGATGAGCGCGACATCCCTTCCAATTGCCTTGGCCAACTCGGCTGTAGAAGCCATATCGATAAAATCCCACCCGGCGAGTTCGTGAGCGAGGAATTTAACGACACATGTGCGTGCAAGCGTATGTTTGGCCACAATGATCATGGTCGGAAGGCTGCGTATTCTGCGCTGCTTTTTCTCAAGATCGGTTGACACTACAGGCTCCGCTTCTCCAATGACCGGAGGTCTTTTCCATCACTCACGAGATTGATCGAATGCTGGATAATGTCGGAATAAAGCAGGTTCACATTGCGTTCTGAGTGAACGAAATTAACGCCATATCTTAACACAAGAGGGGGAAGCCGGATTTAAGCAATTTCCGGTTCATGCTATATAATTGGATTTATCACTTCCTAACTTATTGTGTTGATTTGGATTAATTCATCCATCGCTTTTCAACGGCATCTGAACGTGGACAGCATCAATGGAACTGGCGCGAATGCGTGCAACCTGACGATATGCGCGCGGTGTCAGGCCAGTTTCCATCCGGAAATAGCGATTGAAGTTGGACAGATTGTTGAAGCCTGCTTCAAAGCAGATATCCGTCACCGGCTTTTCTGTTTCAGTCAGGAGCGTGCGCGCGCGCCACACCCGCACAGACCGGCTGTAATCGGAAAAAGCCAACCCTGTCAGTCGTTTGAAGGCTCGCGAAAAAGCGGAAGACTCCAGCCCCACAGCTGCCGCTACATCCTGCATCTGCATTGAGGGTGTGGATTGCAGCAACTGTATCGCTTTATCGATGCGACGGTGGCGCTTGTCCGAATTCTCGTTGTAGGACGAGACGAAATGCGAACTGGCCAGAAGGCGTTTTTCCGGGGCGGCTTCAATGGCTTGCAGGATTTCGATAAACAAGCCCAATCCGCTGCTACTCCCCTTCTTGTTCAGATCGAGAATCATCTGACCAATCCGCGCCGCCGCCGCCCCCATTACTTCGATGCCTTGCATCGAAAGAGGCTTCAAACGATGAAGCACATCGAATTCCGGGCAGATAGCGCGAACTCCTATCAGTGCATCGGCATCGAATTGCAACACCAGATCGCGTCCGGGAAGGTCAGTCGCCCCGGGCGTAATCCAGTTATGCGGCAGGTTGGTTCCCGTCAGCACCAGATGGCCGGGCGCAAAGGAGCCGACATAATCACCGACATAAGCGAGGCCTTTGGCGTCTGGGATATAGTGGATTTCCCATTCGGGATGATAATTCCAGATACAAATCGCAATCGGATAGTCATCGCGCCGGATGAGATAGGATTTTCCCTCGGGCAGATGAATCCTTTCGCGTGTCGCCGCAAAGGCATTCGGTGTCTGCAGTGGTTCTTTCGATGGAATTGACATGTCTGATCGGAAATAATCCCTATATTTTGTCATAATAGTATCAGTTGATGTCGAAAAGCAATCTAGTGCTTTCGCTGATGTTCTATGAAATTTCACGTGTCAGGCGCTTATCAAAAGCGTCTTATGGGGAGGATGTCAATGAAACGTGCTATTTTTGGCTCGGGCGTCGCATTGGTTGCGCTCGTCGCTGCTTCCAACAGTTTTGCCGCAGCCGTATGTGAGAAAGACCTGCGCATTCTCGCGCAGCCACGCGACGGCTTGACCCTTCTTGAAAAAGAAGTCGATGAGTTCGAGACGCTTTCGGGCGCTGGTTTCGAGATCAGTTATCTGAATGAAAATGACCGCCGCGCCAAGTCACAGGCCGATGCCTCGACCGTTGGCAGCTACAACGTCTATTACGTGGATGAAGCCAATTTGGCCCTGTTCGCATCGTCGGGCTGGATTGTGCCGCTCGAAGGCTTCTATCCGAAGGAATACGACTACAACGATTTCGATGCCGGTATGCGCGCTGCTGCGACTTACGATGGCAAGCAGTGGTTTGCTCCGATTCAAGGCGGCGGCGACCTTCTTGTTTATCGCACCGATCTTCTGGAGAAGGCGGGTATTCAACCACCGAAGACCTGGGACGAATATAAGGCTGCAGTTGCCAAGCTGCACGATCCCCAGAACGGTGTTTATGGCACGGCATTGCGCGGACAGCGCGGTTCAGGCGCCAATGTTTGGCGCTGGATGCCTTTGTTCAAAGCGCTTGGAGGCGAGTGGTACAAGGACGGCAAGCCGGCATTCAATTCCGACGCGGCTGTAAAGGCGACACAGGAATATCTGGATCTGTTTAAATATTCTGCGCCCGGCACACAGACCGGTTCGTGGGATGAATCCACCGGCGCGTTTCGCGCGGGTAAAGTGGCAATCCTGATCGAATCCGCTCCGCTGGGGGGCATGTCCGTCGATAAGGCGCAAAGCCAGGTCGCCGACAAGGTCGGCTTCTCTGTGCCGCCGACACCTCTTCCAGGTGCGGGCTATGCACATGGCTTTGCCATTGCCTCCAAAGCGAACGCAACGGATGCAGACAAGGCATGTGCAGGGCTGTTCGTGGCGTGGGCCACATCGAAGGAACAGGAAGCGCGGCGTCTTGCTGCCGGTCAACCGGGCGAATTGACCCGCACCAGCACGTTCCAGAGCTCCGAATATGCCAGGACTTTTGGCCAGAATCTTTCCGATGCCATGGCTGCTACCGGAGAGCGAACGCAGGTTACCTTCTGGCAGGATCCGCGTTGGCAGGAGCTGGGTAACCAGTGGGGTATCATGTTGGAAGAGCTGATCACCGGTAGCCGCACCGACATCAAGGGCGCGCTTAACGATCTTGAGGCCTTCGCAAACAAACTCTGATCGCTTTGCCAAAACGCTTGTCCCGGACACACTTGGGAGAGTGTGTCCGGTGTCACCGACTTTTCATTCTATGCTGCTTTTCCCTGTCCGCAATAAGCGGCCAAGGCAGGGAACCGCTTTCGGTCAAGGACTGTTTCATGAAACGTGGACGATCTCTGCCCTTCGTCTTTCTGGGGCCGCCACTGATTATCCTGATGGTGCTGGCGCTTGTGCCAACTTTGTTCGCCATCAATATCTCGCTCCAGAACCGCACCCTTTCACAAGGTGTGGCGCAATATATCTGGTTTGAAAACTATGTGGCGCTCTTCAGCGATCCGCGCTTTTTGAATGCCCTGTGGGTATCGCTCAAATGGGAAGTGCTGACCGTGGCGCTGACCATGCTCGTTGGTGTCGGTTTGGGCATTGCCATGTTCGAAGCCGCCAGCACGCGAATGCGCACTATATTGTGCATCCTGTTCATCATACCTGTTCTGCTGCCGCGCGTCTGTGCCGCCTTCGTTTGGAAATTTGCGTTCCATCCCCTCTATGGCGCGCTGACCTGGCCTGTGAGGGAGCTGACCGGCGCTACGCCCGATGTCCTCTCCACTCCGTGGGGTGCGCTCCTGACAGTGGCATTCGTCGATGTCTGGCAGTGGGGCCTGTTTTTCGCGGTCATCGTGTTGAAGCTTTTGGAGGTTTTGCCGCCGCAACCCATCGAGGCTGCACGGATCGACAAGGCGACGCGTTGGGAGATCCATCGATACATCACGATACCAATGCTCAAAGTGCCACTGATAAGCCTGTTGCTCGTCAAGGCGATCGAGAGCCTGCGTTCTTTCGATCTCGTTTATGTCATGACGCGGGGTGGGCCGGGCATCTCGACCGAAACGCTCGACATGTACGCCTATTCGCAAGGCTTTATCGAGTCCGGCAAGATTTCCTACGCGTCCTCCATGGCTGTCATCATGATGGTTCTGACAATCGTCGTATTCACCGTCGCATGGAAGAGGCTGAACCGATGAAGATTTCTACACTCTTCCTGCGTGCCCTTCTGTTGCTTGCGGCCGCCTTGGTGGTGTTACCGCTTCTCTGGACGCTTCTTAACGCCTTCAAGACCAATGCAGATCTGCTGGTGAGTACGCCGAAACTGGTGTTCCAGCCGGTCTGGGACAATATGAGTTACGTGCTCAACCGCCGCTCGGTGGCACGCGCGTTGACCAATTCGGTCATCATCTGCTCGTCCGCAGTTGTCATCGGTGCGCTTTTGGGCGTGCCAGCAGCCTATGTGATTGCGCGTTACAAAAACCGGATAACCGCTGAGGCGCAGTTCTTCGTATTATCGCTGCGCTTTCTACCGCCGGTGGCTGTGGCTATCCCGATGCTTGTCATCTGGCTCGGTCTTGGCCTCTATGATACTCGTCTGTCGTTGATCGTGACCTATCTGATCACCACGGCCTCAATCACGATATGGCTTTCAGTTCCGGCTTTTGAGCGCGTCAGTCTTCATGTTGAAGAAGCCGCGCGTGTCGATGGCCTTGGCCGTTACGCAACGTTTTTTCGCGTTGCCTTGCCGATTGCGCGGTTCCAGATATTCGGTGCCATAGCTTTCGCATTCGTGCTCGTCTGGAACGAGTTTTTGCTGGCCATGATGCTTACCACCTCAAATGCGAAGACGCTGCCGATCATCGCTTCGGAAATGTCTCAGCTTGGCATGAATGTTCCATGGGGCATTCTCAACGCCGCTGTCGTCTTGCTCTCCCTGCCACCGCTTATCCTCCTCGGATTGCTTGCCGGTGGTCTCAATGCAGCTTTTTCCAAGAAACAAAATCAGGACTGACCAAATGAAAGCACTTGTTCTGGAGCGCGTCGGCGAACTCAATCTGCGGGATATCGATCTTCCAACCGAAATGGGAGCGGATGATGTACGCATCAAGCTCCACACGGTCGGTGTTTGCGGCAGTGACGTACACTATTACACCCATGGTCGCATTGGTGATTTCGTGGTCAACGAACCGATGGTACTCGGTCACGAGGCTGCGGGTACGGTCATTGAGGTTGGAGCCAATGTATCTCATCTCAAGCCCGGTGATCGCGTTTGCATGGAACCGGGTATTCCCGACCCGCTGTCGCGTCCGTCCAAGCTTGGCATCTACAATGTCGATCCAGCGGTTCGCTTCTGGGCCACGCCGCCAATCCACGGCGTTCTGTGCCCTGTTACGGTGCATCCGGCCAATTTCACCTACAAGCTGCCGGACAATGTCTCTTTTGCAGAGGGGGCGATGGTCGAGCCTTTCGCCGTTGGTATGCAGGCTGCAACACGCGCGCGCATTTCCCCCGGCGATACGGCGGTGGTCACCGGTTGCGGCACCATCGGCATCATGGTGGCGTTGGCAGCGCTGGCAGGCGGCTGCTCCCGCGTGTTGATTTCCGATCTGTCGGAAGCGAAGTTGGAGCTCGCGGAGACTTATGCGGGCATTACCGGCATCAATCTGCGCGAAGTGAACATCTTGGATGCCGTGAATGAGGCCACCGAAAACTGGGGTGCCGATATCGTCTTCGAATGCTCCGGTGCTCCGGCGGCAATTCGTGATCTGTTCAAGATTGTCCGTCCCGGCGGCACGGTTGTGCTGGTCGGTCTTCCGCCGGAACCGGTCCTGTTCGACGTGTCCGGTGCGACTGCCCGTGAATGCCGCATCGAAACAGTGTTCCGCTATGCCAATGTTTTCGACCGGGCGCTTGCGTTGATCGCTGCGGGCAAAGTTGATCTCAAGCCGCTGGTGTCCGGTACCTTCACTTTCGATGAATCAATTACCGCATTCGTGCGTGCCGCCGAAGGTCGCCCAACGGATGTGAAACTTCAGATCATTCTCGATACGGAGTTAGGTTGATGGCTACAGTCGAATGTCGGTCAATCCGTAAGGTCTATGGCACCCATGAGGTGATCGGGAACTTCAATCTGAGTATTCGCGATCATGAGTTCGTCGTGTTCCTTGGCCCCTCCGGTTGCGGGAAATCCACATTGTTGCGCATGGTGGCAGGGCTCGAAGACATCACCGGCGGTGATCTTCTGATCGGCGATCAACGCGTGAACGACCGCGATCCCGGTGATCGCGGTATCGCCATGGTGTTCCAGAACTATGCGCTCTATCCGCATATGTCGGTACGTGAAAACATCTCGTTCGGACTGGAACGCGCAGGCGTTGGCAAAAACGCCATCGACGAGCGCCTGGCTCCAGTTGTCGAGGCGCTTGGGCTACAACCCTATCTCGCGCGCAAACCGACGGAGCTTTCCGGTGGTCAGCAGCAACGCGTGGCCATTGCACGCGCCATGATCAAGACGCCGGACGTCTTTCTGTTTGACGAACCTTTGTCGAACCTCGATGCCAAATTGCGAGGCAGTCTGCGCGTTGAAATCGCGCGGCTTCACCGCGATCTGAAAACCACCAGTATCTATGTCACCCACGACCAGCTTGAAGCCATGACCCTGGCTGACCGCATTGTCCTGATGAAGGATGGTCACATCGAGCAGATGGGCACGCCGGAGGAAATCTATCATAAGCCTGCAACCCTGTTTGCAGCAGGTTTCATTGGCACACCCAACATGAATTTCTTCCAGATGCGTGCCGCCGATGGAATGCTTGGTGATGGAACGCTTCGCCTTGAAGCGCCATTCTCGGTTCAGCCGGAGAATGTCACGGTTGGTATCCGTCCCGGCGCGTTTCGGCTCAACGATACCGGCGGTGTGTTCCGAGGGCAGGTGGAGCGCAATGAGTTTCATGGCGAAACACGATTAGTGACATTGCGAACGGGGCTGCATGAATTCAACATCACAGTTCCATCCGCCGTGCGCCTGAGCGAAGGACAAACTGTCGGTGTCGACGTTGATGCAACTGACCTGCACATCTTCGACACAGCGACGGGACAACGTGTTGTAGCAGCATAGAGTGATAAAGGTCGGGAGCTGCACATGTATATAGGACTTGATCTGGGAACCTCTGGCCTCAAGGGCATTCTCATCGATGACGGTCAACAAATCCTTGCGGAAGCGCGTGCGCCACTGACGGTCAGCCGTCCGCATGATGGCTGGTCGGAGCAGGAGCCGGACACATGGCTGTCGGCTGCCCGGCTCGTGCTGGAGACACTAGCGCATCAGAGAGGGTTGTCTTCTGTGCGTGGTATCGGCCTGTCAGGGCATATGCATGGTGCAACGTTTCTCGATGCGTCGGAACAGGTGCTTCGTCCGTGCATCTTATGGAACGATGTTCGCGCTGCCGATCAGGCGGCTAGGCTTGATGCGATCCCGACCTTTCGCGCCACTAGTGGCAATATCGTTTTCCCCGGCTTTACAGCACCAAAGGCGGTATGGCTTCGCGAAAACGAACCTGAGACGTTCGCGAAGGTACGAAAAATCCTGTTGCCAAAGGATTATCTGCGGCTTTGGCTGACCGGAGAACATGTCTCCGAAATGTCCGATGCGGCGGGAACAAGCTGGTTCGATTGTGCACGCCGCGATTGGTCAGACGAACTTTTGTCATTGACTGGACTGGATCGTAGCATGATGCCCGCCTTGGTGGAGGGTTCCGCCATATCTGGCCGGGTGCGACCGGAGCTTGTTGCGGAATTTGGCCTCTCGCCCGATGTGGTCGTTGCAGGTGGCGCTGGTGACAATGCAGCCTCGGCCGTTGGCGTTGGTGTTGTGAATGCTGGGCAGGCCTTCGTATCGCTTGGTACGTCTGGTGTCTTGTTCGCAGCAACGGATGGCTATCGGCCCAATGCCGCATCGGCAGTACATAGCTTCTGTCATGCGCTGCCTCAGACATGGCACCAGATGGGCGTCATTCTCGCTGCGACCGACGCTCTCAATTGGTTCGCCCAACTGGTGGGGAAAAATGCAGAGGATCTCACCGCAAATCTCGGGGCGCTTGAGGCGCCGGGAAGAACGTTGTTTCTGCCCTATCTGGGTGGAGAACGCACACCGCTCAACGACGCTCATATCCGTGGCGCGTTCCTCGGGCTGGAACATGCAACCGATCAGGTGGCAGCAACACGTGCAGTGTTGGAAGGTATCGCTTTTGCATTGGCCGACTGCCGCGATGCATTGGCATCGACGGGCACCGAGCTAAGTTCACTCGTTGCTGTTGGCGGAGGAGCGCGATCACACTACTGGTTGTCGGTGATCGCGTCGGTGCTCAACACCCCGGTGTTGTTGCCGGTCAGCGGCAATTTTGGTGCGGCATTTGGCGCGGCTCGGCTCGGTATGATGGCGGCGACTGGTGCTGGTGCGGAAATTGCCACGGTGCCAGAAATAGAGCGGGAATTTTTGCCTGTTTCCGGTTTGGTGGATGCGTTTCGTGATGGCCATGGGCGTTACAAGCGTGGTACGCAAAGAATAGGATAAGTGCCCGCCATCCCGGCATGCACTGCGCCGGGATGGCAGAACGAAAATGAAGCGGGATATTGCGGTCACAATTGCCGTGCTAGCTGCCGGACGATCTTCCCGCATGGGGGGTGCAAACAAGCTGCTCGCCATTTTTGACGGCAAACCTTTGGTGCGCCGTTCCGTTGAGGTTGCAATGCAAGCCGATAGCGGTAGGGTTATCGTCGTCACCGGTCATATGGCGGAAGATGTTGCGGTAGCGCTACAGGGGCTGGACGTCGCTGTCGTTCACAACCCGGTCTACGCAACCGGTATTGCGAGTTCGATCGTGATAGCTCTTTTAGCAATACCGGCAGGGTCTGACGGGGTGATGATCCATCTGGGCGATATGCCCGCCGTCAATGCGCAACACATCCGCGCGATGATTGGCTGTTTCCGCGAACATGAAGGAAATGCTGTCATTCGCGCCGTTACTGACGCGGGCGAGCGGGGCAATCCTTGCATTCTGCCACGATAGCTTTTTGACGCGCTTTCTGCCCTTCACGGCGATGTTGGTGCAAGGCATGTCATTGAGGCGAGTGGAATTCCCGTTATTGAAGTTTCAATCGGCGTCGCAGCCCGAATCGATGTCGATACGAGAGATGCAGTCCTGAAAGCCGGCGGTCTGATTGCTTGATTGTGCGTCGGTCTTATCCAGAGCGTTGGACGTTCGTACAACAAGCCGCTTGACCCGCTTTCTAAATTGGAAGACCAGTATGGTTCTTCGCATCCATTCAACAATAGCAGCAGCAAGCGGTCATTCTCTATGAACACAACAGCCCAAAGCATATTGGCCGGAACTGCCGAGGGGCCGATCCTCGCGACAACTGAGCCGCTCAGCTTCTGGGGCGGTGTTGATCCCTCTTCGGGCAAGATCATTGACGTGCACCATCCGCTCCATGGGCAGAGCATCAAGGGCGTTGTGCTTATGATGCCATCGACGCGCGGTTCCTGCACAGGCTCCGGCGTGCTGCTTGATCTTGCGTTGAATGGCATGGCGCCTGCTGCGCTGGTTTTCTGTCAAGCTGAAGACGTGGTGACGCTTGGAGCCTTGATCGCGGACAAGATGTTTGGTCATTCATTGCCTGTCCTGCGACTGGCACCGGAAGATTGGGAGCGTTTGCGAAACGAGAGTGAGGCTGCAATCACGCCAACGGCAATAACTGCGCCAGGTGTTCGGTTGCCTCTTTCCACGTCGAAGGAAATGGGCCCCGATCTTACAGATGCGGATCAAGCCATGATGGCGGGCGCAGAAGGGGAAGTCACCAAACTCGCCATGGAAATCATCTGCGCCATGGCTGCAAACCAAGGGGCAGAACGCCTGATCGACGTCGCGCAGGCTCATATCGACGGTTGCATCTATGCAAGCCCGGCCAACCTGATCTTTGCGGAGAAAATGGCGGATATGGGCGCGCGAGTGCGTGTTCCGACAACAATGAATGCTATCTCGGTTGATCGTGAGCGCTGGCAGGCGCAAGGTGTGCCTGCAAGTTTTGGACGGCCTGCCGCACAGCTTGCCGACGCTTATGTGCGCATGGGATGCCAGAATACGTTTACCTGTTCGCCGTACCTTCTGGATACGGCTCCTGAACGGGGTGAAATGATCGCATGGGCGGAAAGCAATGCGGTCATTTATGCCAATACCGTGCTTGGGGCACGTACGGCGAAACATCCCGATTTCCTTGATCTTTGTATTGCGATTACCGGGCGCGCACCGCTGTCCGGTGTCTATCTCGATCAACATCGGTTTGCAGAGCGTATTATTCATATTGAAATGCCGGAAAAATTTGACGACGCATTCTGGCCACTGATCGGTTATCTGGTGGGCAAGGTTTCGCCGGACCGGATTCCTCTTTTGAGGGGGCTTGAGCATGCCAAGCCAACGGCGGAAAACCTGAAGGCTCTGTGTGCAGCCTTCGGTACGACTTCCGCTGCACCTATGCTGCATGTTGAGGGTGTTACGCCGGAGGCGCATCTGATTTCACTCTCGGCTGACACGGCCCGCATCACGAAACACGATATGGCGGAGGGCTGGCGGCTGTTGAACGACGGACCCGATGATGTGGAATTGGTTGCGATCGGTAGCCCACATGCTTCTCTTGAAGAGTGCCGAGCTTTTGCGGATATATTGCAGGGCGGAAAAGCGGTTACGACCACTATTATAACGGCGGGACGCCAGGTTATTGCCAGCGCACGGGATGAGGGCACGCTGGAAAGACTGGAAGCCGCGGGCGTTCAGGTTATTCCGGATCTCTGCTGGTGTTCGATTTCGGAGCCGGTTTTCCCGGTTGCTGCCAAAGCGCTTATGACCAACTCCGGCAAATATGCACACTACGGTCCAGGACTATCCGGTCGCGCGGTGCGTTTCGGTAGCCTTGAGAGCTGTGCGCAGGCTGCCCGGACAGGTCGCGTAGCGCATGGCTTGCCGAAATGGTTGGATGTAAACAGTTGAAACCGCGCGTTTTGTCAAGATAAGGCTATCGCTGGTTTGCATGGCAATTTGCCCGACCTAAAGCCTGTCACTATGGCCTTAAGCAGAAGCTCCACTTTTCAGAAGAGCTGCAAAGCGCGGGTCAAAATGTCTGCTGATCTGCTCCAATGCCGCTCCCCGTGCAACCGCCCATATATCCGTTATCCCGACCAGTAGACGCGGTAGCGTGCGGACGGGATAGTCAACACTGGAAGAAACGAGCGGCTCGATCCGGTCTACAAGCCGATTGGCCAATAGTTTCGGCGCTCCGCCACACAGAATAACGGTTTGGGGATCGAAAATCGCCTCTATTGTATGGATGGCGGATCTGAGCTCCAAAGCTGCCCGTTCCAGCCAGGCTTCCACGCGAGGGTCGTTCTGCATCAATATGGTTTCAAGTTCTGCCGATAGATCAGGTTGTGCCTCGTCGAGTTGCAGATGTTTATAGAGTGACGAGAGAGAGGCATGGTGTTCCAGTGGTGTTCCCGGACCCCGATTGGCCATCAGCATAGTGCCAATTTCACCCGCATTGCCCTTGCTGCCTGTATAGATTTCTCCATTCAGTATGAGACCGGCGCCAACGCCATATCCAATATAAACGCAGACAACATTATCGAGCCCGTCGGCGAGACCAACCATTTTTTCTGCACGCGCGCAGGCTGTGGCATCATTCTGCAATGTCACTGTCAGACCGGTATTTTCGGTAAGCCTGTCGATCAGTGGGAAAGATTGCCATGCGCTCATCACCCATCGGTCATCCTCGGGAACCGGCGTGCCGAAAGGTCCCGGCATCGCGACGCCAAGCCCCGACATTCGGTAGTGTCCATGGGGAAATTCAAGTGCGAGTGCAGCCCGCACTTTGGCAATTTCCTCCAGAATGATAGTGCAACCCTTTTCAGGATTATCGGGTGGGAGGGCCGCTTCCCGACGTATGACTTCATCGCCAATCAAGTTGACGACGACAATCCGCGTCAAATGCCGGTCGATCTGGACGCCCAATGCAAAGGCTCCCTGCGGCACCAGTCGATAAGGTGTCGCCGGTTGTCCGCGACCTTGCCTGACGACGTTCTCCGAACTCACCAATCCATCGCTTTCCAGGCCTTCAATAAGGTTGGAGATGGTCTGTTTCGTGAGGTTTGTGGCACGCGCAAGCTCGGCGCGTGAAAGCGATCTGTTCTGACGCAGCGCGTCGATAATCACCCGGCGATTATGCGCACTTGTGCCTTCATGGTTGGTGCCGCTCGTGGCCCGAATGTCGCTCTTTCTTGGCATCCTCAATCCCTCTTGACACCAATAGATATTTATAACACGTTTAAGTCAATGGATTTGACTTAATAAAGAACACGAACATTTAACGGTGGAACAACAGCTCTGAATTCATGGCAGTGATGCAAATGTGCGAGGCACTTTGCACGGGCCGAAGTCAAGTTAACGGGAGGTAACATGCTTAAATCAATTCACACGATCCTGCTGGGTACGCTGGCCGTATCCGCTTTCTCCGTCCCCCACGCTTTTGCCGAGACGACCTTGAACGCTCTGTTCATGGCGCAGGCCGCTTATAGCGAAGCAGATGTGCGCGCGATGACGGACGCCTTTCAGGCGGCCAATCCGGATGTGAAGGTCAATCTGGAATTCGTGCCCTATGAAGGCCTGCATGACAAAACGGTTCTGGCCCAAGGCTCGGGGCAGGGCTATGACGTTGTGCTGTTCGATGTGATCTGGCCAGCCGAATACGCAAGCAACAATGTGCTTGTTGATGTCTCGTCGCGCATTACGGACGAGATGAAGAAGGGCGTTCTGCCGGGTGCTTGGACGACGGTTCAGTATCAGGACAAATATTACGGCATGCCGTGGATTTTGGACACCAAGTATCTGTTCTACAATAAGGAAATCCTTGAGAAGGCTGGTATCACCAACCCGCCAAAGACTTGGGCCGAACTTAACGATCAGGCCAAGATCATCAAGGACAAGGGCTTGCTGGCATCGCCGATTGCATGGAGCTGGGCGCAGGCCGAAGCTGCCATTTGCGACTATACGACCTTGGTAAGCGCCTATGGGGGTGACTTCCTGAAAGACGGCAAGCCTGCCTTCGATAAGGACGGTGGACTGGATGCCCTCAAATATATGGTAGACAGCTATAAATCCGGCCTCAGCAACCCCAATTCGAAAGAGTTCCTCGAAGAAGACGTGCGCAAGGTCTTCCAGAACGGCGACGCCGCTTTCGCTTTGAACTGGACCTATATGTATAGCAAGGTCAATGATCCGGCAGAAAGCAAGGTTGTTGGCAAAGTGGGTGTGGTGCCTGCCCCGGGTGTTGACGGCAAGAGCAAGGTTTCAGCTGTCAACGGCTCAATGGGGCTTGGTATCACGACCACCAGCAAACATCCCGACGACGCATGGAAATACATCGTCTTCATGACATCGCAGAAAGTCCAGAACGACTATGCGAAATTGTCTTTGCCAATCTGGGCATCGTCCTATGATGATCCGGCTGTGTCCAAGGGTCAGGAAGAGCTGATTGCAGCTGCAAAGCTCGGTCTGGCTGCCATGTATCCGCGCCCGACGACACCGAAGTATCAGGAAATGTCCACGGCATTGCAGCAGTCCATTCAGGAAGCCCTGCTGGGACAGTCTTCGCCTGAAGACGCCCTCAAATCCGCAGCTGAAAACAGCGGACTCTAAGATGCTGACGGGAGTGGGTGTGCGCGCATCCACTCTCTTCTTTTATACAGGCTGAGGTGCAAACAATGTCCAGCAATTGGATGACAATGCGAGCGTGGTTGCTGATGCTCCCGTTACTCGCCGTCATGATCTGCGTGATCGGCTGGCCAATGTTTGAGACGGTCCGTCTGTCATTCACAGATGCAAAACTTGTCGGCACTGGCGGCGAATTTGTTGGCATCGCCAATTACGTCAAGATGCTGTCCAGCTCTAATTTCCAGCGGGCCTTCTGGACGACGACCTGGTTCTCCCTCATCTCGGTCACGGCTGAAATGGTTCTTGGTGTTCTGGCTGCACTTTTGCTGAACCAGCAGTTTTATGGGCGCACCATTCTGCGTGCCTTGCTCATTCTACCTTGGGCACTACCAACGGTGGTTAATGCAACGCTTTGGCGCCTCATCTATAATCCTGAATATGGTGCTCTCAATTCACTGTTGACCCAGCTTGGCATCATTTCGGAATACCAGTCATGGCTCGGTGAACCTTCAGCCGCAATGACGGCCCTGATCGTTGCCGACTGCTGGAAGAATTTCCCGTTGGTAGCCCTCATTGCATTGGCCGCGCTGCAAGCAGTGCCACGAGACATAACGGCCGCATCGCTTGTGGATGGCGCGGGTCCGTTGAACCGCTTCCGGTTTGTCATTCTGCCATATCTCGCAGGGCCGTTGATGGTCGCACTTGTCCTCCGCACGATTGAGGCATTCAAGGTCTTTGACATCATCTGGATCATGACGCGCGGCGGCCCGGCCAATTCAACACGAACACTTTCTATTCTCGTTTATCAGGAAGCCTTTTCCTTCCAGCGGGCCGGGTCGGGCGCGTCGTTGGCGCTCATTGTGACGCTGATCGTTACGGTTCTGGCTTTGGGTTATGGATTTCTGGTGCGCAAAACGGCTGGAGCGGCAACGTAATGGAACGTCGAAGCCCAATCGCTACTTTCTTCGTCTACTTCGCAGCACTGGTGCTGGCAGTCGTGATCCTCGCGCCGTTGTTCTGGCTTTTTGTCATGAGCATCTCGCCGATGGCGGATTTGTCCGTGCGCCCGTTAAAATGGTGGCCTACAACGGTCGACCTTTCCCGCTACCAGGCTCTGCTGTCCACTGTGCCGAACAGCGCGGGTGCAGCCTTTGTGGCGTCGATGTACAACAGTCTGAGAGTGGCGGGCATGGCGACATTGGTCGCGATCCTCGTTGCAATTCCCGCCGGTTGGGCCGTTTCGCGAACGTCGCGCATCGGATGGTCGCTGACACTGGTTATTGGAACCTACATGCTGCCCCCGGTGGCGCTTGCCGTGCCGCTCTATATGGTCCTCGCAAAACTCGGTCTACTGAATTCGGTGTTTGGCCTCGCGCTGGTGTATCTCACCATTCTCGCGCCTTTCACCACATGGCTGATGAAATCCGGTTTCGATGGCATCCCACAGGAGATTGAGCAGGCAGCTATGATTGATGGGGCAAGCCTTTTCCAGACATTGCGCATCATAACCTTGCCGCTGGCATTGCCTATTGTTGCAACATCGGCGCTGTTTGCCTTCTTGCTCGGCTGGGATGAATTTTTCTATGCGCTTTTGTTCACTTCTGATCAGCGAGCGCGAACATTGACAGTTGCCATTGCGGATCTCGCTGGCGGGCGTGTTTCCGATTACGGCCTGATTGCAACCGCTGGCGTTCTGGCTGCGTTGCCACCGGTGATTGTCGGTCTTTTGATGCAGCGCGCGCTTATATCCGGCCTGACCAGTGGCGGTGTGAAAGGATGATAATGAACACGCAAAAGCAGCGTCCAGAAGGACTTGTCGCAATCGACAAGGAAATGGCGCGCCAATTCAGCGATGCTCTGATTTCCTTCGAGGACAATCGGGAGCAGGCCGAGAAGATCGCCCAGAGTTTGCGCAAAACAGGCAAGCTGTTGCTGTTGGGCATGGGCGGGTCGCATGCTGTCAGCCGTGCGGTGGAGCCGCTCTATCGCGCCCATAATATTGATGCAATTGCGATACCGCTTTCGGAACAACTTGGTGCGGCCCTGCCCATTGAGGGCAAGACCGTTTTGGTTACATCACAGTCTGGTGAAAGCGCTGAGGTCGTGCGCTGGTTCGCCGAGAAGAAGGGCAATGCCGATATATTCGGCCTGACGCTCGACACTGGGTCGTTTCTCGGCAAGAAGGTTGATTGTCTGGTGGGAAATGGCGGCGGAGAACTGGCATTTGCCGCAACCCGCAGCCTGACGATCAGCTTTGCTCTGCATTTGGCCATACTCGCGGCGCTAGGCGACGATCCGGATGCGGTGCTGAATGTATTGAAATCGCCACAGACTGTTGCGATTGATGCAGCACTTGCCTGCATAGCCGACGTCGATACGATTGTGACGTCAGGGCGCAGTCTTCAAGGCGTAGCGGAGGCGATCGCGCTGGGTTTTACGGAGCTTTCGCGCGTGCCGAGCTATTCTCTGGAAGGGGGTCAACTGCGCCACGGTCCTATGGAAATGCTCTCGCCCAAGGTTGGCGTCGTCTTGTTCAAAGCTGATGATGCGACCGCACCGCTGGTGACAGCAATGGCGCAGTCTGTTGTCGAGGCCGGTGCGAAACTTGTGGTGTTCGACGCCTCGGGTGAGCCGCTTGTTCCGGGAGCAGTGACAATTTCCTTTCCCGCAGCGAGTGGGCTTGCCGCCATATTCGAGATATTGCCCGCGGCACAGCGGCTTATGATGGCATTCGCCGACATGCGTGTCGAGAACGCCGGAACGCCGGTCCGCTCTTCCAAAATCACGCGGAGTGAATGAGTGAGGCCAATCGCAATTATCGGCAACGTCAATGTCGACATGATCCTCGGTCCCACTGCAGCCTGGCCGCAGCCGGGAACTGAGAACATTGTCAGCCATGATGAGTTGCGCGTCGGCGGTTCGGCGGGCAATTCGGCACTGACGCTTATGGCGCTGGATGTGCCGTTTCAGATGGCCGCAAATACCGGCTCAGACCAGTTTGGGCGTTGGCTTGCCGAGCATTTCGGTGATCATGCCCGTCAATGGGCGGTGTTTTCAGGCAAGACCACTCTGTCCGTTGGCTTGACGCATCCAGATGGTGAGCGGACGTTCTTCACGACGCTCGGCCATCTGCCGTATTTTTCCATTGAGGACACGTTGTCGGCGCTTGATGGTCAGGCCTTGTCTGGTGGGCTGGCACTGCTGTGCGGAAGCTTTCTGACTGACAGGTTGGCCGATGCCTATGACCAGTTTTTTGATTGGGCTGATCATCACAACATTGACGTGGCCCTTGATACTGGCTGGCCTGTTGAAGGCTGGACCGAACGGAACCGAAGCCGCGCACGTTCATGGTTGAAACGCTGCAAGTTCGCGATGTTCAATGAGGTTGAGACGGTCAATCTTGGAAATTCGGCCGACCCCATAGAGGCTGCACGCAGTCTAGCGCAGATTATGCCGAACGATGCACTTTTCATCGTCAAATGCGGCCCGAACGGTGCTTTTGCCGTGGAATGTGATGGCAGTGTCATATCGGTGGATGCGCCTCAGGTGACGGTTATCGACACGATTGGTGCGGGCGATGTTTTCAATGCGGCTTTCCTGGCGTCTTTCGCCAAGGGGCAGCCGGTTGAGGCCAGTTTGCGCGCCGCCACGCGCAGCGCGTCCCGGGCAATTTCTACAAGCCCACGGGCCTATACATCGGACATCGAAGGAGCGCTTGTATGAGCACCCTGACTATAAACAATGTATGCAAGAGTTTTGGACCGACTGACATCCTCAAGGGTATCGATCTGTCGCTGGCCAGTGGTGAGTTTCTGGTTCTGCTCGGCGCTTCCGGCTCCGGCAAGTCCACATTGCTCAACATTATTGCAGGTCTGGCAGAGCCGACCAGCGGCGACATTCGCATCGATGAGCGCTCTATTGTTGGTGTTCATCCCAAGGACAGGGACACGGCGATGGTGTTTCAGTCCTATGCGCTGTACCCAAATCTGAATGTCAGACGCAATATTGGCTTCGGTCTCGAAATGCGCAAAGTGCCAGCCGCAGAACGGGAAAAAGCTGTTCTGGACGCGGCGCGCCTTCTACAGATCGAAAACCTGCTGGATAGAAAGCCTGCGCAGCTTTCTGGCGGGCAACGCCAGCGCGTTGCAATCGGGCGCGCGCTGGTGCGGCATCCGAAGTTGTTCCTATTCGATGAGCCCCTGTCTAACCTCGATGCCAAATTGCGCATGGAAATGCGCGCCGAGTTGAAGCGGTTGCATCAACTCATGAAGACCACCATGGTTTATGTCACGCATGACCAGATTGAAGCGATGACATTGGCGACGCGCATTGCTGTGATGCGCAACGGACGCATCGAGCAGCTGGATACACCGGAAAATGTCTATAACAGGCCCGCGACCCTTTATGTGGCGACATTTGTCGGCGCTCCGCCGATGAATATGCTGGAAGCTACTTTCAATGGGGATCGCCTGACCATCGATAGTACTGAAACCAGTATTCCGGTGGGCAGCCTGCCGCGCGTTGCCCATGGCAAACGAGTCCTGCTGGGCGTCCGGTCAGAAGCCATCGGCCTAGAGCGCAAAGAACAAAGTGTCGTTTTGCGGATGAAATGCGATATTGCAGAACTCACCGGTCCCGAATTGATCGTCACCGGGACTGTTGGTTCACAACGGCTCGTGGCAGCGTTACCGCCAAGCCACAAAGTACAGCCGGGTGAAGAGTTCGACGTCATGCTCGATCCCGAGAATGTCCATCTCTTTGATCCCGAGACCGAATTGCGGCTTAACTGACCGTTCCGACCCTTATTTGGTCGGGAAATCAGTCCAATAGCTTCATCGCGGTCTCTTCGTCGGTAATAAGTCCGTTGATGATCTGACCGCGCAACGCCGACAGCAATGGTTGCACTTTGCGCGCGCCAGACGCCACGCAAATGCGCTGTCTGCTGACATTGATCTGCGGTGCGACGCTGGTGATCCGCAAATTTGTGGCGCCATTGACGATCTTTCCGTCGATATCAAATGCCCAGCCGCAAATCTCGCCAACGCCGCCGAGCCTGTTGAGCTCAAAAAGCTCATCGCGGCTGAGAAAACCTTCTTTGGCGAGTGGAGAATCCGCAGCCAGATCACTAATACCTGTCAGCCAGAGATCGGCGGTTGACGCCAGCTCGTGAACACGCCGCACTGGCTCAATCGCCAGCAGGGCATCCCTTTCTTCCACTGACGAAAGATAGAGCGGCAAGAGGAGAGGGTAATGCTGTGCGCTGACCGTTTCCGAAAGCTTGATCAAGGCGTCGAACGGGCTTGCCGATCCGTCAATGCCAATATGCCCCACCAGTGATACCAGCCGATGGACGGAGCCATTAAGCGGAGAAACACGCTGAACAGTGGCGCGCATGGTACGGCCGGTGCCAAGCGCCATCACAATGGCAGTTCTGGACCGCAACTGCCGCTCTATGAAGACAGCCGCCGCCTCAGGAACTGTCGTCGAGCCTTCCGGCCAGGTTCCTTCCGATGGGACGACATCACAGTAAGCCAGGTCAAATTTCTCCGACAGCTTGCCAGCAAGTTCCATGCAATTTGCGATTGGATGGTTCATCCGAAACGTGATCAGCCCTTCGGACCGGCATTGCGAAACAAATCGCTGTGCCGTTGGGCGCGAAACGCCCAGCATCTGGGCGATCTCGTCCTGGGTCTTGCCAGCAATATAATAAAGCCAACCCGCTCTTGCGGCATCGTCGAGTCTGGGTTTGTCGTTATCGGCCATCGGCGGAAATATCTCTTAGTAAGGAAGGCAGGTCGGCAGCATGCGTTAAAATGTGATCTGCACCGGCATTACGCAATGTTTCAGTATTGTCCAGTACCGAATAATGGCTCCCACCGGTAAATCCGACAGCCGTCATGCCCGCAGCCTTGGCGGCTTTAACGCCGCTGGGGCTGTCTTCGATAACGACGCATCGTGGGGCCGACACACCCATCTGTTTGGCCGCGTAAAGAAAGAGGTCAGGAGCAGGCTTGCCGTGTTTCACCATCGTTGTGCTGAAGATATTGCCCTCGAAAAGTGGCAGCAGACCTGTTTGCCCCAATGATATCTGAAGTCGTTCCTCATCGCTAGATGACGCCACGCAGCGGGGCAGTGGGATCGCTTCGATTGCCGAACGAATTCCATCGACGGCAACCAGTTCCTGTTCAAAGCGCGCAAAAAGATACTCTCGCCAGCTTGAAACAAAGGTGTCGGGGAGTGGCTTGTTCATTTGTTCCGTGAAAGCATCCGTCACTGCCGATGCCGGGCGCCCCAGGAAAGTGCGCAAGGCATAGTCGAGGTCTGTGGGTACGCCGTGCCTGCTCAGTACGTCGGCTACTGCGCCGCAGCTGATGATCTCGCTGTCGACCAGCACGCCGTCACAGTCAAAAATGATCAGATCAAAGGCGAGCGGGGCAGGGTTCATTGGGGTGATATCCATCGAGCGACTCATGAGAAAATGATTGATATGTGAGCGTATGATAAACACGGTGCGTCTGGAAGAGCAATATACCTTTGCGCAGCGACCCAAATATAAGCACGTTATATGCCTTAATAAGTAATCATTCGGAAGGTTCAAATTATGGGCTGGACAAACGATTATCAGAGCGTATGCTCACTATAAAAGCACTTGATCGAGATGGGAGGATACGATGAAGCGTCTTTTAGTGGTTTCCTTGATGTTGGGCTGTTCGATGCTGTCCAGCATAACGGCTGAGGCAAAAACGCAGATCGAATTCTGGCATGCGATGGGAGGCGTGCTCAATGATCGCGTGAATGAACTTTCAAAGAAGTTCAATGAATCTCAGGATGAGTATGAGATTGTCCCGGTCAATAAGGGCAAATATGAAGAACTCATCAATGCGATGATTGCAGCCTATCGCGCGAAGCGGGCGCCGGTCATTGTGCAAACCAATGAACGCGCATTTTTGACCATGCTGAACTCATCGGCAGTAATACCCGTCGCCGATCTAATGGCCAAGGAAGGCTACACCATTGACTGGAGTACGGTGATTGCGCCGGTTGCCGCTTATTATAGCGACAAGGGCAAGTTGCAGGCTCTGCCATTCAACTCGTCAACGCCAATCCTTTGGTACAATCAGGATCATTTCAAGGCCGCAGGCTTTGAAAAGCCAGCTGATAACTGGGATGAGCTGACACAACAGTTGCACGCGATCCATGACAAGGGCATTTCGAAATGCGCCATGGTTTTGCCGGGCGACTATGAGTGGAGCTTTCTCGAAAACTACGCTGCCGTGAACGACTACCCCTATGGCACAAAGCGCAACGGCATTGACGGTATCGACACCGAGTTTGTTTTCAACAAGTCTCTGACCCGTCAAGTGGAGCGCATGCATGACCTCGTTTCGAGCGGAGTTATGGAGATCGCGGGTCAGGGAATTCAGCCGGTTCAGTTGTTCACCTCAGGCACCTGTTCGACGATTATTGCATCGACTGCGTCTCATGCCGCGGTGGAGGCTTCAGCAAAATTCCCGTGGAATGCGACTTTCCTCCCCCATGAAAAGGATCGTACAGCACATAATAGTGTCATCGGTGGCGGTGCTTTATGGGCAATGAAGGGTCATTCCGACGATGAATATAAAGGCGCTGCCGCGTTCTTCGACTTTCTAGCAAAGCCGGAAACTCAGGTGTGGTGGAGCAAAAACACTGGCTATGTTCCCGTTACGACGACGGCCTATGAAGCGCTGAAAAGCGAAGGCTATTTCGAGCAGCATCCCACCCGCGCCATTGCGATTGAACAGCTTATGCGCAAGCCGAACTCCGATAATTCGCTGGGTTTCCGCTTCGGTAACTCCAATCAGGCCAATATCTTCATTATGGAAGAAGTGATGGCTGCCTCACTGGGGCAGAAGCCGGCACAGGAAGCGTTGGATTCCGCTGTCACGCGCGGCAACGAAGTGCTTCGCCGCTTTGAAAAGCTAAGCGCAGGAAAATAAGGCAATGAAAGCACAAGGTGGAGGTGCTTTCCGTCAGCGCTCCCCTTTGGGGGAGCGGCAGGAAAGCGGCCTGAAGCGCGCGCATTTTCGAGAATGGAAAACGCCAGTCCTATTGCTGGCGCCACAAATGCTCGTCCTGCTGTTCTTCTTCTTCATTCCGTCATTCAGGGCGCTCATCCAGGCGTTTCAGCTCAATGATCCGTTTGGCGGTTCAGTGCAATGGGTTGGTTTCTCGAACTTTGCGGCATTGCTCGCCAGCCCGTCCTACTGGATGTCGGCCAAAATGACGCTCTGGTTCACGCTGGCGCAGAATGCAATCACGCTTTCGGTTGCGTTGCTTTTTGCTTTCGCGACCAACCATGTCATTCGTGCGCGTGGCGCCTATCGTACGATCTTGCTGCTTCCTTATGCTATCGCTCCCGCAGTTGCAGGCATAATGCTGGCATTTCTGTTCAATACCCGTGTCGGACCGATCGCGCAAATACTACACATGCTCGGTATCGGTTGGGACCCCACGAAGAACACTACCGATGCAATGATCCTTATCATCCTTGCGGCATCGTGGAAGCACATTTGCTACAACTATATTTTTCTCGTCGCCGCCCTGTTGGCCGTACCGCGTTCGATCCTGGAATCTGCCGCCATCGATGGTGCGGGGCCCATTCGACGGTTCCAGCGTATTTCCCTGCCGATGATCGCGCCGACGCTGTTCTTCCTGATCGTCATCAACTTCGTCTACGGCTTGTTCGACACATTTGCAATTATCGATGCCACCACACGTGGCGGACCGGCAGGGGCGACGTCGATCCTCGTCTATAAGGTCTATCAGGATGGCTTCGTCAATCTGGACATGGGCTCGTCTGCTGCGCAGTCGGTCATTTTGATGATCCTCGCTCTTGCCCTCACATTCGCGCAGTTTCGCCTGGTCGAACGGCGCGTCAATTATGCGGTGTAAATCATGAATGAACGCACACCGATATTGGACGTGGTTTGCCATGCGGTTCTCATAATCGGGATCGTGTTGGTTTGCCTGCCACTTTATTTCGTGGTGGTCACGGGTTCGCTGAGCCAGCAGGACGTGTTGAAAGTCCCGATGAGTTGGCTGCCGGGCGATCAGTTTTTGGTCAATTCGCTGGAAGTTCTAACAACGATCAATTTCGGGCAGCTTTTGTTGAACACGTTTATCGTGGCGCTCGGAATTACTGTCGGAAAATTGGCTCTTTCGGTGCTTGCCGCCTTTGCAGTCACCTATTTCCGCTTTCCGTTCCGAATGACCGCCTTCTGGCTGATATTCATATCGATGATGCTGCCGATTGAGGTGCGTATTGTCCCAACCTATGAATCAGCAGCCAATATGGCGCTGCCGCTGAACATCATCTTTGCCTGGCTCGGCATTTCGGTCGAGCTGAACTGGAATATGGTGAACACCTATCCTGGGCTTATCCTGCCGATCATCGCTTCCGCAACGGCGACATTTTTGTTCAGGCAGTTCTTTCTGACAATTCCTGACGATCTGTGTGAAGCAGCAAGGATTGACGGCGCCAAGCCGATGCAATTCTTCTTCCGCATTCTGCTTCCACTGTCCCGGTCGAACATCGTAGCATTGTCGATCATTCTCTTCCTAATGGGCTGGAACCAGTATCTGTGGCCCTTGTTGATGACGACAGACCCCAATATGGCAACCGCTGTTGTGGGTTTGAAACAGGTCATGCCGCAGTCGGATGGTCTTCCCACATGGCACCTTCTCATGAACGCTTCGCTTTGGACCATGCTTCCGCCCGTGCTGGTGATCCTCATCATGCAGCGATGGTTCGTGAAGGGTCTCGTTGACAGCGGCAAATAATGAACAATTGGAGAATATGAAAATGGTGAAGATCATTGGCCATCGCGGCGGGCGCAATTTGTGGGCTGAAAATAGCATAGCCGGTTTCCAAAATCTGCTCGCTTTGGGTGTGGATGCCGTGGAACTGGACGTCCATTTGAGTTCCGATGGTGTGCCGGTTGTGATCCATGACCCGTTGCTCGATCGCACCACCAATGGCAGAGGACCGGTTCAAGCGCAAAGCGCAGAGGCGCTTGGAAAAGTCCTCTTGAACGACAGCCGCGGTCAAACCATACCCACCTTGGCCGATGTTCTGGATATCTTCGCTCCCACCGGGCTAGAGCTTGAGCTGGAGATCAAGATTGATGAGCGGGGGAGACCGTATCCCGGTATGCCCGAAAAGATCATCACGCTTGCTCAAGAGCGCAATATGCTGGATCGCGTCTTCCTCACCTGCTTCGTGCCGGAGGTGCTGGAAGATGTCCGTATGAAATTTCCAGACCAGCAGTTGCTGATGTCGATTGACCGGCGCTCGGCAGAGTTTTTCGGTGGATTTGAAAAAGTGCTCAAGCGCGGCAACGATGTTGCAACGGTGTTGGCTTTCGAGAAGAGCTTGCTAGAGATTGTATTGGACCAATGTGTGGCTGAGGTTGGGACGCCAAGGCTTGGATGTTGGGTGCCGAATACTGAAACCGAGCTGGAACATTGGTTGAGCAAGCCAATCGGCCAGTTGACAACGGATCGCCCCGATCTTGCAGTTCTCGTCGCGGGCCGACACTCATCACCAGTTAATCGGCAGAAAGGGTGAGTTGATGGCCTCGGTCGAACTTCGTTCAATTCACAAGACCTATGGCAATGTGGAAGTCATTCCCAGCATCGATCTTTCGATTGCGGATGCAGAATTCGTTGCGCTTGTCGGTCCTTCCGGATGTGGCAAGTCAACGTTGCTGCGCATGATTGCCGGTCTCGAACAAATCACATCTGGTGATCTGCATATCGGCGACAGGAATGTGAGCCGCGCCAATCCCAGCGAGCGCGATGTTGCCATGGTTTTCCAGAACTATGCGCTCTATCCACATATGTCTGTCTTCGACAACATAGCGTTCAACCTTCAATTGGCGGGCCGACCGAAAGCGGAAATTCGGGATCGGGTCGGTGAAGCGGCGCGGATGCTGGATCTGACAACACTATTAGATCGCAAGCCGCATCAATTGTCCGGAGGCCAGCGCCAGCGTGTCGCAATGGGGCGCGCCATTGTGCGAAAGCCTTCTGTCTTTCTGTTTGACGAGCCGCTCTCAAATCTCGATGCAAAATTGCGCGTTCTGATGCGCGCCGAGATTAAGGAGCTGCACCAGAAGGTGAAGATTACGTCGATTTATGTCACGCACGATCAGATCGAAGCAATGACATTGGCGGATAGAGTCGTGGTGTTGAACAAAGGGCGGATCGAGCAACAGGGCACGCCTATGGAGCTCTACACGAAGCCCGCTAATGTCTTCGTTGCAGGCTTCATTGGTTCGCCCTCGATGAATTTTCTAAACGCAACGGTCGAGCATGGCTCAGCAGGCATCGCTATCCTGTTGGAAAACGGCGCAAAATTGGACATGCTGGATAGCAACCTAGATAAAACCGGCAAGGTTGTGCTGGGATTGCGCCCTGAACATCTGGAAGTCCGGCGCGATGGCGGTATTCAAGCAAAAGTGCGCCTGATCGAACCAACCGGGGCTCAAACGCATGTTGTGCTTGAGGTAGGCTCAGAGAAATTGACGGCCGTCGTCGACAGCGAGATGCCGCTGACAGTGGGTGAGGTGGTTGGTCTGGATATCGCACGCGAACGGGTGCATCTATTCGATCCGTCCAGTGGTGCACGTATCAACTGAAAGGACTATCTCCTAAACAGCACTAGGCGGAACTCATTTCAAAATTGAGGCCGGTGGGAAGCCATGCTTCGGCGGGATCGAATTTTTGTAACCAGTCCGTCTTTATCTGTCCGTTTTGGTCAGGTGGGTAATGAAGAGTTGGAAGAGCTCGGACTGGCTCGATATGGATAGCCGCTTGTAAATATTGTGGCGGTGTATCTTGGCGGTGCCTTCCGAGATATTCATATGACGCGAAATCGAGATATTGCTATGGCCGCGCAGGATCAGCTTTGTGATTGATTGCTGCGCGGGCGTCAGCTGCCCTTGGAACGCACCCAGAAATGTCTCCTCAATATCCTCTTTTGCATATTCATGATTGATATAGCTCGCATTGCTGCGGCAATGGGTAGAAATAGAAGCAGCAATAACCGGCTCAATCTGTCTTAGATTATCCAGTTCAGAACGCGTGAACGCGTCGCTTCCATGGTTTCGCATCAGCGAATAAACAGCTGCGGTTCGATGGCGTAATGGCACGATAATGCCTATTTCCTCCACCAGCGCGCCGGCTTCTGATGAAACACAGGGATGGATATCCTTTGCGATCACAAAATCCGATGTGAAGAAGCTGTCGGGCGCGAGTTCGCCCATTCGCCACACGCCAGATGTGTGTTCATTGATCGACGCGACATAAAACGGATCAAGCAGATAGCCGCCCCGCAAATATGTTTCCAGTGTCTTGCGCGGTACGGAACTGCAATAGCCGTCGTGGAGAAAAAGCGGGGTATTGTTGAAGCTGAACAGGAAAATGCAGCTCATGTCGAATTGCACCCGGCCACCGATAGTTTGGTCGAGCGTTTGACCCAGCCCGTCCGTTCCGATGGACCGGATTATCTCTGACAGTCCGTTGGCATCCAGCGGAAACACGGTTTCTCCTCCCGTATAACTTTCGGCATATCGACGCATCTGCGTATGATTTCTAGACTTCGCACCAAAAGCAAGAGTTCGGCGGATGTATCGAACCGATTGGGGAAAATAGTTGGACTTGGTCCAGAAGGAGGAAACATGGCTGGTCGTTTGTCTGGAAAAGTGGCGCTCATAACGGGTGGCGCGGGAGGCTGCGGTCTCGCAGCCTCGGAACTCTTCGCTGCGGAAGGGGCAAAAGTCGGCATCGTGGATTTGCCGTCTAGCCCAGGTGCAGATGTTGCAAAAAAGCTCAACGAAGCCGGTCACGAGGCGGTCTTTGCGCCAGCCGATGTCTCGGATGCCGCGCAGGTCGCATCGGCAGTGGAGAAAATTATCGGGGCTTTCGGGCCGATTACGGTTCTGATGAACCATGCAGGCACACTGGCGGCAGGTCCGTTTCTCGAAACAAGTGAAGAGGAATGGGACCGCCTTATGGCGATCAATGTGAAAAGCATGTTCCTCGTCTCAAAGGCCGTACTGCCATCGATGATCAATGCGGGTGGCGGTAGCATTATCTCTACGTCGTCGATTTCAGGCGTCGTCGGAACGCCCATGGAAGTGCTTTATTGCACTACCAAAGGGGCCTGCCACATGTTCGCACGCGCCCTTGCGGTGGAGTTTCGCGACAGGAATATTCGGAGCAATGCGATCTGCCCCGGCTTCATCGCCACGGCGCACGGTCGCAAGGAATTGGCGGTGCTGCAAAGCTTCGGCGTCGATGTTTCGGAAGATGCCATCAAAACTGCGCAAGGACGGCTGTGCCTGCCATCTGAAGTTGCTTCAGCAGCGCTCTTTCTTGCAAGCGATGAGGCAAGCTTCATCAACGGAGCGCATATCTTCGCGGATAATGGCTACACTGCCATCTGACAAAGCCGTGTCGCTTCGGCGACGCCGTACGCCCACAACAGCAATAAGCAAAAAGATGGGAACGAGAATGTCAAAGCAGAGCAATATGAGTGCAGGTGGCCACTGGCGCAATTGGGTCGGCAATCAGTCTTGTGTGACTTCCGCCATGGGCGCTCCTGCCAGTGAGGTGGAACTTTGCGACATGGTCAATTCTGCAACGTCTCAAGGATTGAATGTCCGATGCGCGGGGTCCGGTCACTCCTTCACGCCCGTTGTGGCTACCAGCGGGCTTATGCTCACTCTTTCGGGCATGAAAGGGGTGAAAAATGTGGACCATGATCGCAAGCGGGTGACTGCGGCGGCCGGTACGACCATTAACGAGCTTGGGCGATATCTCAAGAACAATGGTCTATCGATGGTCAATCAGGGCGATATTGACAGTCAGGCTTTGGCTGGCGCGCTGACAACCGGCACGCATGGCACGGGCGCAAAACTGTCCAATCTGGCATCATCGATTGTCGGTATGAAGATCGTCCAGCCCAACGGTACCGTTCTGACCGTCGACGAAACCACGCCGGATCTCTTGCATGCGAGCCGCGTTTCAATTGGTACACTCGGTGTGATTTCCGAGATTACCTTGCAACTGATGGATTCCTATAACCTCTATGAAAGGCTTTGGCGGGAGGATTTCGATGCATGCATGGACATGCACGACGAACTTGCCTCCGAACATAGGCACTTCAGCTTCTTCTGGTGCCCGACGGAAAAAAGCCGTCATTGCTATTGTCTTCCGGATACGGCTTCAACGTCACGCTCAGGAAAGACAACCGATGTTTGTGAAATGAAGATCATGGACATTACCGACCAGCCGCCAATGAGCCGCGGGTTTGAAAAAGTCGCATACAGTTCGGAGATTTATCCGATCGAGTATGTGCCAAACTTCCACGAGCTTGAATATGCGGTGCCTGTTGCGCACGGCAAAGAGGCGGTCAAGGAAGTCCGAAAACTGATGCTAGAGAAATATCCAGAGTGCATCTACCCCATCGAATATCGCTTTACGGCTGGTGATGATGCGTGGATGAGTCCCTTCTTTGAACAGGACAGCGTGACTGTGTCGGTCTCTGGTGAGCCCGGAACGGACTATTGGCCCTATCTCAGAGAGGTGGATAAAATTCTGCGGGATTTCGGTTCCCGTCCGCATTGGGGCAAGCTTCACTTTCTGACTGGTGCGGATGTGACATCGATTTATCCCAAAGCCGATGAATTTCGCGCCCTGCGCCGTAAGCTGGACCCACAGGGTTATTTCCTGAATGACCATCTGACACAATTGTTCAGATAGGCGCCCTCAGCGCTTGCGGCAGGTGCATGGTTCGTAGCCTCCGGCAAACAGGCGCCCCGGCTTCATGCCGATCATCGCCGGAACTTCGCTCAAGACTTGTGCACCCAGCGAACGCGCAATCGAGATCGTGGTTTCGGCGCAGATGGCTGCGTCTTCAGCCGCATTGTGATGCTTGAAGGTGAGGCCCAGATGAGACGCCAGAACATTCAACTTGTGCGACCCGAGATCGGGCCAGACTTTTTGCGCCATTTTGACCGAACATAGATACTGAAATTCTGGATAGCTCTGCCGATACTGATCAAGACAGGCGCGCCAGACACTGAAGTCGAAGGCGGCATTGTGAGCGATCATTGTCGCGCCCGCAAAATCTTCCGCGAATTCGTCCATGACTTCGGGAAACTCTCCGGCATCTTCCACATGCTCGGGGCGAATGCCGTGGATCGCAATATTGAAAGAGGAAAAGCGCATGTCCTTCGGTCGGATAAGGCGCTCTTCAACGCGCACGACGCGACCATCTTCAATCCATGCCAATCCTACGGAACAAGCGCTTCCACGCTGTTCATTGGCCGTTTCAAAATCAACTGCGATGGTTTTCAAGGGATGCTCCGGCTGGCTTTGCCAAGCTTCTACCGTCAAGCGCACCATTTGGCAAAACCAAAGCATCACCTGCACCAATTCGAGAGAAACTGGTGCAGGTGAGATCGTGCAGGTTATTTCAGTTCGACAACGGCTGCCTTGATATCCGGCTTTTGCGGAATGATGCCGCTTTTGGCGTACCAGTCGGCAATTTTTCCGATCTGTTCAACGTCCGCCGCCGTAACCGCTGTGGTCGGAACGGCATTGTTCTCACCGATCACTTTGCCGAGTTCGGTGGGGATGTTCATTTCCTTTGCCCAGATCGCGCCGGCATCGGCCTTGTTCGCCACTGCCCAGGTATTGTCCTGCTTCAGGATATTGAAAATGGCCTGAAGATCGTCGGTTTTCTTTTCAGCGAATTCGCGACTTGAAACGAGAACGACGGCATTGTCCGAGCCGATGGCCGCGCCATCCGCGATCACCTGACCGCCATAGGACTTCTCAGCGATTGCCACGAAGGGGTCCCAAGTTGCCCAGGCGTCGACATGTCCCTGCACAAAGCTTGGGCCACTGTCACTTGGGCTAAGATAGACGCGCTCGACGCTTTTCGGATCGACGCCGTTTTTCTCCAACCCCCGCATCAGCAGATACTCGCCTGTACCGCCTCGGTTGACCGCAACCTTCTTACCGGCCAGATCCTTGATCGACGTGATGCCTGCATCCTTTTTGGCGACGATCCCTTCAGAGCCGGGCGACATTTTCTGATAGCCGAAGATCGTCAGTGGAATATTTGCAGCCAACGCCGCAATGGCCGATGTGGAACTGCCAGCCGTGATATCGATGCTGCCCGCGTTCAGTGCTTCAAAAGCGGGAGCCGCAGCGGGAAATGGGCCAGCCCATTCCACCTTGATGCCTTTTTCCGCGAGCGCTTTTTCCAGTGTGCCACGCGATTTTGCCAGGGTAATGTCATTGGGGCCGCGAAGCCATCCGATACGGACAACCTGATCGGCGGCGAAAGCGGTTGTGCTCGCAAGTGTCATTGCCGCACCGGTAAGGGCGGCCAGAATTTGAAGTCTTTTCATTGATTATCTCCGCTTTTCAAGGGTGCAGGACAGGATGCCGGACGCCAAGCGCTTCCAGCAATTCGGTTTCGATGGCGGCAGCGCGTTTGTCTGTTCTCTGCCTCGGATGATCGATATCGACACGCAGATCGCGAATGAATCGCCCCTGATCGAGAACGAGAATCCGGTCGGCGAGTGCCACTGCCTCCCAGACATCATGCGTCACCAGCAGGGTCGCTGGTCTGTGTTTGCACCAGAGATTGAACACCAGATCGTGCATGCGAAGACGCGTCAATGCATCGAGCGCTGCAAATGGTTCGTCGAGCAGAAGCAGTTCCGGCTCGCGAACCAGCGCCCGTGCCAAGGCAGCCCGCTGCGCTTCACCGCCAGACAGTGTCAAAGGCCAGGCATCGACCCGGTGCGACAGGCCAACATCGGCAATTGCTTGCACCGCTTTGCCGTTGCTGCGCGCGTTGGGCACACCGAGTGCAACATTGTCGATCACGCTTTTCCACGGCATCAGCCGCGGTTCCTGAAAGACGACGGCACGGCGTTGCGGAATTTCCAATGCATTGGCCGGCGCTTCGTCGAGCCCCGCAAGCACGCGCAGAAGGGTGGATTTTCCAGAGCCGCTCCTGCCAAGCAGAGCCACGAATTCTCCCGGTGCTATGCTCAGATCGATATTGTCGAGAACCATCGGGCCGCCGAAGGACCGTGACAGGCCACGAATTTTAACGATGTCGCTCATGATACCACCGCCGGACGCCAGCGCAGGGCATAGGCTTCGATTGCACGCACCAGCCCATCCGTCAGCAACCCCATGAGTGCATAGACCAGAAGGCACACTACGATGACGTCGGTTTGCAGAAAGTCACGCGCATAGGTGATGATGTAACCAATGCCACTGGACGCATTGATCTGTTCCGCCACCACGAGGCTAAGCCACGCGATGCTCAGTCCATAGCGCACGCCGACAAGCAGCGAGGGCAGGGCGCCGGGGATCACGACATGTCGAATGATTTCCAGCGTACCGAGATTGAGGGTACGCCCAGCCTCGATCAGCTTGCGGTCAACGCTGCGAATGCCACCATGAAGCGTCAGATAGATCGGGAAAACGGAGCCAAAGGCAACCATGCCGATCTTGGGCGCTTCACCAATGCCGTACCAAAGGATGAAGAGTGGCAGGAGACCCAGAAACGGCATCGCTTTTAGCATCTGCACGGGCGGGTCGATGACCGTTTCGCCAAGCCGGGAAAGCCCGGCGAAAAGCGCCAGAGCAACACCTATGACGAGTGCTATGGAGAAACCTGCAATGACACGCAGGAACGACACCGCGAGACCGGTCGCCAGTTCTCCCGATGCCAGCAGTCGCAGGCCGGTCGCTGCAATGTCGACAGGTGACGCCAGTGTGCGGGCCGACAGAAGCCCGGTGACGCTCGCCAATTGCCACAAAATAAGGATGGCGATAGGCGATACGAGCCTCAGCATCCATTGCGGGAAGCGCGGACCTGTTTTGGCACTGCTGGCTGGAGGAGAACCGACACCAGCCGCTTTCTTCAAAGCGCTTGTATCAGCCATTGGCGGCCTTTCCAGTCAGGTCCCGGTCAAACAGGGTTGACCATGTAAACTGCTTGCGCTCGGCGACGGGGCGTTCAACGGGCAGACGCGGCAAAACCATCTCGCCGAAGCGATATGCTTCCTCGAGCAGAGGCATGCCGGAGAGGATGAACGTGTCGACACTAACGGCCTGATAGGCTTCGAGTGTGCGAATGACTGTGTCCGGTGAGCCGACGATTGCCGTGCCCGGGCCGGGGCGCACGAGACCAATGCCAGCCCAGAGATTGGGTGAGATTTCGAGGTCGCGCAAATTGTCCGGTTTAACGCCGCCGTGCATTGCAGTCATGCGCTGTTGGCCAACAGAGTCCGTGTTGGAGACGAAGCGTTTGTTGCCAGCCATGGCCGCTTCATCCATCTGGTCGTAAAGGTCGGCGGCAGCTTCCCAGGCTTTCGCGTCGGTCGAGCGCACAATCACATAAAGGCGGATACCGTATTTCAGTTCGCGCCCATGGGCTGCGGCACGTGCTTTGACCTGCTTGACCTTCTCGCCCATCTGTTCGGGTGTTTCGCCCCAGGAAAGATAAGTGTCGACGTGTTTTGCCGCGACTTCGATGGCACTGTCAGACGAACCGCCAAACCAGAGCGGCGGTGGGGCGATCGACGAACCGGCCGGAAGGGCAAGTTTTGCGCCTTCGGTCTGGAAGTATTTGCCCTTATGGGTGACGCTTTCGCCCGCCATGAGACGATGCCACAGGGTCAGATATTCATCGGCCATCAGATAACGTTCGTCATGCGGCAGCATCATGCCGTAAGCGCCAAGCATCTTGGCGTCGCCCGAGACAACATTCAGCATCAGCCTGCCGTTGGAGAACTCCTGAAATGTCGCCGCCATTTTGGCAAGCAGCGTTGGTGCTACGAGACCCGGATGAAAGGCGAGCAAGAATTTCATACGTTCCGTATAGGGCAATAGCGCACCGGCGAGTGGCCAGACGTCATGAGCGCCGGTGGCAAAAAGCGCGCCCGTATAACCCAGATGGTCATAGGCCTGGGCAAGCTGCTTGTAATAGCCGTAATCGACGACGCGCGATCCCTCGGGCTTCCAGGGATAAGCGCCGTCTGGGGCGCACATGTACCAAAGGACGTTCATGCTCTTTCTGCCTTGTTATGCTCTGCAATAATTTCGACTTTGCGACTGATCGCTGCGTGGCGGAGCAGTATGTCCGCTTCCGCCTGTTGCTCGCGCAAAAGAATGTTGTCAGCGGGCAAGATGTGCCAATTGCGCTCCAGGATAACCCGCGTCCAGGCGCGGCGCTCGTTGTCGTCGGCGTCCTTCGCAAGAAGGGCTGCAGCCTCTTCCGGATGCGCAATTATTTCCTGTCCGATCCGCGCGAGTTCTGCGGCAAAGGCATCGATAACATCGTCCGGCAGATTGCGCTGTCCAATGGTCCAGAAGACCGAACGGTTGGGAATGGTGGTGCCGCAATGCAGCAGGACGTGAAATTCGCCACTGGCCAGCGCCTGTTCGAGATGTGGGGCCATGGCGATCCACGCCGCCACCTTGCCCGCGCGCAGAAGATCCCGCGAGGGGGTTGCCAGAAGATCATGACGCTGCACGTCATTGAGGCTAAGGCCCACCTGTTCCAGACTTTTTGCCAGAAAATAGGTGTGAAACGAGCCGTCGGCGAGTGCAACATCACGCCCTTTCAGGTCGGCAACGGTCTGGATGTCGGTATCTTTGGCGACCAGTATCGCGCCATTGGCGGGCCGCGGAGCAGACGCTGCTGCATAGGTCACCGGAAGGCCGGATTCGGCTGCGAGAATAGGCGGTGTCGATCCTGTGCCGCCGATGTCGATATCGCCGGCAACGAGCTTCCTGGCGGTATCACGACCCTCAGGATAAAGCACAAATTCCGGCTGTAGATCGGCAAAGGCTCCCGGCCAGCGGGATGCAAGCGTTAGATGCAGGTTGTTAGGATGAAAGCCGATCTTGAATGCCATGAATACGCGATCCGGTTGCAAATTCGTTATATAAATTTATATAATGGGATTCAGGCAGGCACCGAAGGAAGGCTTGATTAAACCTTCGGCAAAACTTGGAAAACCATTCCGTGTTTGCCCGGTTTTTGAGATTGGACAACAGGACGCGTCGATAATGAACGAGGAAGTCACGTCTAAGGGGCATGTGCCCAAGGTAAAATGTCGCGCGATTGGCGCAGCGTCCGATTTCCTGAAAGCCATCTCCAATCCGGTGCGGCTTTCGATCCTGTGCGTCTTGCTGGAAGGCGAACGCACGGTGAGCGATCTGGAAGAAATGCTGGATGTTCACCAGCCAACCTTGTCACAGCAGCTTGGAGCGTTGCGCGAGGCCGGGATTATTGAAGGCCGACGCGAAGCGCGCGCTGTTGTTTATCGGGTGGCCGACCCGCGCGCTGGTCAAATTATCGGCCATCTGCGCTTGCTGTTTTCCGATCCCGGCGCTTCGGCAATATGGAAGGGCGCACAGCTTGGTGCGCCCGCACCATCAGAAATGGTGGATAGCTAAACAGGTCGGCTATTCACGCTTGAAACGGCTTACCAGTTCACGCGCACGCCAAGCTTTCCGTTCCATGCGGAATTGTCGGCATCGAACGTGGTGCTGTAACTGACATTGCCGTAGAGCGACATATTCTTGGTAATTTGCCTTGTGGCACCGCCTCCGATTTCGATCCATGTCTCTTCGAGTTCGGACTTGAAGGGAACAAACCCGGTTGCGGACGAAATGTCGACCTGAGCCTTTGCCGTGAATTCGTGCCAGTAGTTCACGATAAAAAAATAAGCTATTGTTTTCGTTTCTTTTTCTTGGTGTCTCGCCCTAACTCCTGAATTGGGTTAGGGAAT